>CAZIQC010000031.1:0-9582 GCA_964541335.1 uncultured Oscillospiraceae bacterium | reverse complement strand
TACTCGCAGTGTATGGGCGGGGTTAATAAGCTTGCCATTCAAGGCGCGCCGTGGAATAAGCTTTTCGCCGCGCGCGTAATCAAGCAAAACAATGTTACATATCCGCCGCTTCGGCGTCATCAGGACGAGGGCTTTATTTCAAGATATATGTGCTTTTCCGAAAATGTTCGTTTTATACCGAATGTGCTTTACACTCATTTTGTAAACAGCCTGACACTGGAATGGAAAAAATACCCCGTAAATTACGAGGATTGTGTAATCGGGCTGTATAAGGTAAGAAAAGAAACCATTTGCACCTGGAACAAATCGGACTCTCTTGCGCATAAAATGGTTGACCGCGAGTTTATCTGCGGAATGATTAAGTCGATGGAGCTTTTGTATTCGGACAAAGCGGCACTGAAGCGCCGACAAATAAAAAGCGGAATAAAAAGGCTTCACGAAACAATAAATCGGTTTGACCCACCTGTCCCCGACATATTGGGCAAATATCAGCAGACGGTTTTAAAATTGCTTAATAAAAAAAGCTATACCGCGCTTGCGGCAATGCTTCGCCTTAAAGTGTTTATGGAAAAGAGAAATATCGCATTTTGGAGATAAAGCAATATGGCAGCCGAGGTATGTTTTATATTCCGAAAAGAAAAGAGGACAAATGAATGAAAGTGGTTTTTTATCTCCCAAACAGCGGAAGCGCGGAGGTTGATTATTCAAACCCGCACGGATTGAATCCCGGCATCGGCGGAACTCAATATATGATATGGCAAATAAGCTGTATGCTGAGCAAGGAATATGACGATTTGGACATAACCCTGGCGGCGGATGTTATAAAAAATCTGCCGCCGTGGATGAAATGTGTCGAAGCGGTCGGTGCACTCACCGCCTTAAAAAAAGCCGAGGAAATGAAAGCCGACATATTCGTTTGCCGCGGACCGTACCTTGACAACTCTTTGATAAAAGCATTTAGAACCACCGCTCTAAAAATCATTATCTGGAATCACAATTACGAAAATAACAGCGAGCTTAATGAAATGTCGAAATGCGAAAGCATAAAACGCTGCGTGTGCGTAAGCCGCGAACAGTATGAGCGCTTGTGCGACCATAAGGTCTTTGCGAAAAGCAGCTACATATTCAATGCATTGCCGACGGCTCAATACATAAAAAACAAAGGAGAAAAATACGCCGAAAAATCCGTTTGCTACATAGGCAGTTTGCACCCCGAAAAAGGTTTTTTGCAATTGGCGCGCGCCTTTCCGAGGCTTGAAAAAAAGGTTGACGACATTCAGATGTACGTTATAGGAAGCGGCAAGCTGTACAACAGCAATAACACAATGGGCAAATACGGCTTGGCAGAGGAAAAATATGAGAAAAAGTTTATAAAATATCTTGTTGATAAAAACGGTAGTATAAAAGATAATGTTCATTTTATGGGCGTTGTAGGCTCTGAGGACAAGCTGAAAATAATGAACAAAGCGGCTGTCGGGGTACTCAATCCTCTCGGGAAAGAAACTTTCAGTATAGTAGCGGTGGAATTTGAGGCGTTGGGCGTGCCGGTTGTCTCTCGGAAAAAATACGCTTTTTACGATACCGTGTCAGGAGAAAAAACAGGCTTGTTTTTCAATACATATAACGGTATGGTTAAAAAAATAACCTCTATGCTGAATGATATCGAATTAAATAAAAAGCTCGGCAAAAACGGGGCTGAATTTGCGAAGCGGTTTGATACGAGCATTGTTTTACAAAAATGGCACAAGCTGCTTAACGATGTTTATTATGACATAGAACAAAAGCAAGAGTCCGACTTGCATAATTTGCTTAACGATAAAAAATATCTGCGGGCGATAAACCGAAAAATAAAAAAATTTCTTCCGTTTATGCCGTCTGTTCTGTGGTATGAAGACCTCCCGCGAAAAATAAAAAAAGCGATAAGGAAGATTGAAAAATGGATAGAGAAATAAAAGTAAGCGTCATATGCAACGCATATAATCATGAGCCGTTTATAAAAGACGCACTTGACGGCTTTGTAATGCAAAAAACAAATTTCAAGTTTGAAATTTTGGTTCACGATGATGCTTCAACCGACAAAACCGCCGATATTATTCGTGAATACGAAAAAAAATATCCCGAAATCATAAAGCCGATTTATGAAACAGAAAATCAGTATTCAAAAGGAAATTTGGGCAAAATTCAATACGGCAGAGCGAAAGGGAAATATATTGCATTTTGCGAAGGCGATGATTACTGGACGGATGAAAACAAGCTTCAACTGCAGTTTGACGCACTGGAAGCGCATCCCGAAATCGATATGTGCGCTCACGAAGCCGTACGGGTAAAGGAATTTACCAAAGAAGTAATCGGCAATATTGCGCCGGCCGATTGCAACACGGTTTTAGCTCCGGAGCAGGTTATTGTCGGGGGCGGCAGCTATTTTGCAACGGCATCTCTGTTTTTCAGAGCGGAGGTTGTAAAAAGCGAAATGAAATTTCGCAGCTTTTCCCCGATAGATTATACTTTGCAGATACAGGGAAGCCTGCGCGGCGGTGTTTATTATATTGCACGGAATATGTCTGCCTACAGATCCCGCCTGTCAGGTTCTTGGACAGCCGTAACATTAAAGTCGAATGTCGCCAGAATAAACTTTTGGAAAGGCTGCATCAAAATGCGCAGGATTTTAAACGAGGAAACCGGCTATAAATATAATGACGCAATAAAAAAAGCCGATATATATGCCGAATTTATGATATTGCGTATCAATGGCAAATTCAAAGAATTAAAAAAAGAGCCTTATCTGTCAATCTACAGTCAATATTCAAAAAAAGAAAAAATCCATATGTATATGGAAAAATTTTGTCCGAAAATTTTACGGCTGTATAAAAAAATAAATCACAAACGGTGACGCTTATGGAGCAAAACGATTTGAAACAAAAAACCCTTTCCGGAATGTTTTGGCGTTTCGCCGAGCGCTCCGGCGCACAGGGAATACAATTTATCGTGTCTGTTATCTTGGCACGACTTTTAACGCCGGCGGACTACGGTTTAATAGGTTTAATAACTGTTTTTACCTCTATTGCTCTCGTCTTTGCCACAAGCAGCTTCGGTCAGGCTTTGGTGCAAAAACAAAACGCCGACAACAAGGATTTTTCATCGGTGTTCTTTTTCAGCCTTGTGTTTTCCGTAATTCTGTACGGCGTTTTGTTTGCGGTAGCTCCCGCAATTGCCGAATTTTACGATGAACCTAAGCTTACCGCGGTCGTTCGCGTACTCGGACTGAACATTATTGTCGGCGCGGCAAACAGCGTCCAGCAGGCATATGTTCAAAAAACCATGCAATTTAAGCGCTTTTTCATGGCAACGCTCGGCGGCACAATTGTGTCGGCTTTTGTCGGAATAGGCATAGCTTACGGCGGCGGCGGCGTTTGGGCATTGGTGGGGCAAAATTTATCTCAACAAATCATCGGTGTTGTTGTGCTTTGGTTCACCGTTAAGTGGCGACCTGAGCTTACTTTCTCGCCGAATCGTATGAAAGGGATGTTTTCTTATGGGTGGAAGCTCCTTTGTTCATCGCTTTTGGACACCGTCTACAACAATATTTATTCACTTATCATAGGTAAATTCCACACAGCGTCCGATTTGGGCTATTATAACCGCGGAAAGCAGTTTCCCGTGCTGATTATTCAAAACATAAATTCGGCAATAGACAGTGTACTTTTTCCGGTAATGTCGAAAATACAGTCGAACCCCGCAAAGCTTAAGGCAATGATGCGCCGTTCAATGAAAACAAGCACGTTTGTAATTTTCCCGATGATGGCGGGGTTGGCGGCTGTTGCAGAGCCGTTGACAGTTCTGCTTTTAACTGACAAATGGTTGCCGGCTGTACCATTTATCAGATTTTGTTGCTTTACTTATGCGTTCTGGCCGGTACACACCGCCAACCTACAGGCAATTAAAGCGCTCGGCAGAAGCGACGTGTTTTTAAAGCTTGAAATCGCAAAGAAATTTGTCGGTGTGGCAACCTTGATTATTACATTACCGTTCGGTCTCACAGCAATGATGTGGGGAAGGTGCGTTTCAACCGTTATCGGCACAATTATAAATGCATCACCGAATAAAAAGCTTATGAATTACAGCTATATTGAACAAATGAGAGATATTCTGCCGGCTTTTGCACTTTCGCTTGTGATGGCGGGAATAGTTTTATGCACGGGTATTTTAAATTTGCCGCCGCTTGCGGAAATATCACTACAGGTAGTAATCGGTGTTGTGGTTTATATATGCGGAGCAAAGCTGTTAAAAGCGGACAGTCTTGAATATATTTTGAATACGCTTAAAGGCGCTGTAGGCAAGGAGGTATAAAAATGAAAAAACTAATGCTGCTCGGCGGCTCGGCTCAGCAGATTGTAGCTATTGAAACCGCAAAAAGAATGGGTTATTATACCGTCTTGTGTGACTATTTGCCGGATAATCCCGGGCAGTATACCGCCGATAAATTTTATCAAGTAAGTACAACGGACAAAGAAGCTGTCCTGAATGCGGCAAAAGCAGAGTGTATAGACGGCATATTGGCATATGCATCGGATCCTGCCGCTCCTACCGCTGCATATGTGGCAGAAAAGCTTAATCTTCACGGCAATCCTTATAAATCGGTTGATATATTATCAAACAAACATAAATTCAGAAAATTTTTGGAGGAACATAATTTTTGCACACCCAAAGCCAAAGGTTATGAAAATATCGGCAGTGCAGTCAACGATATAAAAGGCGGAATTTTTAAACTGCCCGTTATGGTAAAGCCCGTTGACTCATCCGGCAGCAAGGGTGTAAGCTGTATAGAAAACGTTGATAATGCATATGAAAAAATTAAAAATGCTATGGATATGTCGCGGAGCAATAATATAATTGTTGAAGAATATGTGCAAAAATTCGGATATCAAATTGCCGGAGACGGGTTGTCCGTTGATGGAAAGCTGGTATTCAGATGTTTTGCAAACGACCATTTTGACAGTGCTTGCGTTAATCCGTTTGTTCCTACGGCGGCAAGCTTTCCGTATAATATGCCAAATGATATTCACGAAAAAATACATTCCGAAATTCAACGGTTACTTGATTTGCTAAATATGAAAACTTCTACGTATAATTTTGATATACGAATAGATAAAGATTATAATGTATATTTGATGGAGATAGCACCGAGAGACGGCGGCAACTACATACCGCAGGTGATAAAACATTCGACCGGTGTTGATTTGGTTGAATGTTCGATTAAAGCGGCAATGGGTGTACCGGTTGACGATGTGCGGATGGTTAAGCAAAACGGATATTGGGCATATTATGCGGTTCACAGTAAAAGTAGCGGTATCTTGGACGAAATCGTTATTGACGAGAATGCGCAAAAACACATTGCGGAAAATCATATTACAGCAAAGAAAGGCGACTTCGTTAAACCGTTTACAGGCGCAAATACAACGCTTGGAATTTTGATTATGAAATTTGATACGTCGGAAGAAATGCTCGAGATGATGGATAATTCGGAGCAATGGATTAACATTAGGCTCGGAAAGGAAAATCAATGAGAGAACTCGGTGGTTATTTGGAACTTAATACATTTAACGGTGAGGAATACCATAAAAATGCCGTAGCCGTAAACAGCGGCAGGCATGCGTTGGAATATTTGATAAAAGCAAAACAAATAAACAAAATATACTTACCGTATTTTTTGTGTGATTCGGTAAAAAATCATTGTTCTTTATGCGGATGTGAATATGAGCTGTATCATATTGATGAAAATTTTATGCCGTATACGGAAAAAAGCGTTAATGAGCATGAAGCTTTGTATATTGTCAATTATTACGGTCAGTTAAGTAATGAAAAGATTGCGGCGTTAAAAGAAAAATACAAAAATATAATTATTGATAATGCTCAGGATTTTTTCAGAAAACCTATTGACGGCACAGATACCGTATACACATGCCGCAAATGGTTCGGTGTTTGTGACGGTGGCTATGTTTATACCGAATCGGTATATGATGATACGCTTGAAGTTGATATTTCATACGAGAGAATGGGTTATATACTCGGAAGATTTGAAGAAGGCGCGGAAAAATTTTACGCCGAAGCATCGGATAATAATAAATTTTTTGCACATCAAAAATTAAAAGCAATGTCTGAATTGACGCATAATTTTTTAAGAAGCATCGATTACAAGGAAGTTATAAATAAGCGAAATGAAAATTTTTCTTTTCTGCATAATGCACTGAAAAAAACAAATCGGTTATCTTTAAAAATGCATGCCGGACCTTTTATGTATCCGCTGTACGTTAAGCACGGAGAAGAAAAGAAAAAAGAACTCATAAAAAATAAAATATACGTTCCGACTTTTTGGAACGATGTCCTCGGCTGTGTCGGTTATAATTCATTGGAAGAGGATTATGTAAAAAATATTGTACCGCTTCCGATTGATCAACGATACGGTGAAGATGATATGAAATATATTTTGGAGGTGCTCAATGTATAAATTACGAGAATTGTATAAAACGGATTTACAAAAGATAAACGAATGGCGAAATAAAAAAGAATTGATTGACTGCCTGGGGGCACCGTTCAGATATATAAATCTTGATGTTGATATCGAATGGTACGAAAATTATATGCGTAACAGGACAAATGCGGTCAGATGTGCTGTAACCGAGGCGGATAATGATGAAATACTCGGACTCGTAAGCTTGGTTGCAATAAATCACACTGATCGGTCGGCAGAATTACACATAATGATAGGTGATGAAAAAAATCACGGAAAAGGCATAGGTACATTTGCCGTAAACGAAATATTAAATCATGCATTTAACAATATGAATTTGCATAGAGTTGAGCTGGCTCTTTTGGAGGATAACGCAAAAGCTAAACATTTATATGAAAAGCTGGGCTTTGTTTATGAAGGCAGAAAAAGAAAAGCAAAATTTCGGAACGGTAAATTTATAGATATGCTGACATACGCAATATTAAGGGAAGAATATTATGATACCGATGTGAGGTAATACATATGAAAAAAATCAACGTGACGCGCTCATCAATGCCCGAATTTGATGAGTATGTCAACGAAATAAAAGACTTATGGGAAAGCCGCCACTTGACCAATATGGGCGAAAAGCACAACAAGCTTCAAGAGGAATTGTGCGCTTATTTATCCGTGCCCGAGGTTTCGCTTTTTACCAACGGTCATCTTGCTCTTGAGGCGATTATCGCCGCTATGGGGCTTACGGGCGAGGTTATAACAACGCCGTTCACCTTTGCTTCCACAACACAGGCGATTGTAAGAAACGGGCTTACGCCGGTATTCTGCGACATAAACGAAGACGATTACACGATTGATGTATCAAAGGCGGAGGCATTGATTACCGAAAAAACCTCGGCAATCATTCCCGTGCACGTTTACGGCAATGTGTGCAATGTTTACGAAATCGAAAAGCTTGCGAAAAAATATAATTTAAAAGTGATTTATGACGCGGCGCACACATTCGGAGTGCGAATCGGGGAAAAAGGCATAGCACAATTCGGCGACGCGTCTATGTTCAGCTTCCACGCCACAAAGGTTTTTAATACGATTGAGGGCGGGTGTACGGCTTATTCCGACGCCGATTTAACACAAAAGCTGCAAGCTTTGAAAAATTTCGGTATGAAGGATAACGAGCATTATACCGAAATCGCCGGCAATGCCAAAATGAATGAATTTCAGGCGGCTATGGGTCTTTGCAATCTCAAGCACGTGAATGAGGAAATACAAAAGCGAAAAGCGGTCGTTAAAAGGTATCAAAAAAGACTTTCCGGCATAAGCGGCATAAAAATTTGGCACGAGCAAGACGGCGTGCGGCATAATTATGCATATTTCCCGGTTTTGTTCAATGAAGCGCTGTTCGGAAAATCGCGCGACGAGATTTCGGAAAAGCTTATTGAAAACAATATTTATGCGCGGAAATATTTCTATCCGCTCACGAGTGAGTTTGAGTGCTGGCGCGGCAAATTCGAAATTCAAAAAACACCCGTTGCCGAAAAGGTTTCGCGCCGTGTTTTGACGTTGCCGCTGTATGCCGATTTAATATTCGAGGATGTTGACAAAATCTGTGATATTATATTAAATGCATAGAGAAATCAAACGGAGGTTTTTTTTATGAAAGGTATAATTCTTGCGGGAGGACGCGGAACAAGGCTTTATCCCATAACAAAGGTAATATCGAAGCAGCTTTTGCCCATATACGACAAGCCGATGATTTATTATCCGCTTTCGGCATTGTTGCTTGCGGGTATTAAAGAAATACTTGTTATTTCAACGCCGGAGGATACGCCGATGTATCGGCAACTGCTCGGAAACGGCGAACGACTGGGCATAAATATCGAATACAAGGTGCAAAACGAACCGAAAGGGCTTGCCGAAGCCTTTATTTTGGGCGAAGACTTTATCGGCGACGACAGCGTGTGCTTGATTTTGGGCGACAATATTTTTTACGGCAAGGATTTCACAAAAATTTTGAACAATGCGCAAAATAATTTGAACGGAGCCGTTATTTTCGGGTATCGCGTCAAAAATCCGACGGCGTTCGGCGTTGTCGAATTTGACGAGAACCATAACGTTGTTTCCATTGAAGAAAAGCCGAAAAGCCCGAAATCCGACTATGCTGTACCGGGCTTGTATTTCTATGACAATTCCGTGGTTGACATCGCAAAAAGCGTTGCGCCGTCAAAGCGCGGCGAGCTTGAGATTACATCGGTAAACAACGAATATTTAAAGCGCGGAAAGCTGAAAGTTCAGCTTATGCAGCGCGGTATGGCATGGCTTGATACAGGAACTCCGTACGGAATGGTGAAGGCAAGTCAGTTTGTTGAAACGGTTCAGAATATGCAGGGCTTTTACATATCGTGCTTGGAAGAAATCGCGTGGCGCAGAGGCTTTATTACAACACAGCAGCTTAAGTCCTTGGGCGAAGAGCTGAAAATGACGGATTACGGAAAGTATTTGATAACCATTGCGGAAAATGCGGATAAATAAGGAGGCGTCATATGAAAATAATTATAACGGGAGGTGCCGGATTTATCGGCGGAAACTTCACGCATTATATGGTGAATAAATATCCCGAATACGAAATAACGGTACTGGATAAGCTTACCTATGCCGGTAATCTTGAAACGCTTGAGCCGATTAAGGATAAAATAACCTTTTATAAAGCCGACATTGCGGACAGAACCGCCGTTTACGAAATTTTCGAAAAAGAAGCGCCCGACGTTGTTGTTAATTTTGCGGCGGAAAGTCACGTCGACCGTTCGATAGACAACCCCGAAATATTCTTGATAACCAACGTGCTCGGCACTCAGGTGCTTGCGGACGCGTGCCGAAAATACGGGGTAAAGCGCTATCATCAGGTGTCTACCGATGAGGTGTACGGCGATTTGCCGCTTAACCGCCCCGATCTGTTTTTTACCGAAAGCACACCTATTCACACCTCCAGCCCGTACAGCGCGAGCAAGGCAAGCGCCGATTTGTTGGTTCTGGCTTATCACCGCACCTACGGATTGCCCGCCACCGTTTCGAGATGCTCGAAC
>CAZIQC010000030.1:734-9795 GCA_964541335.1 uncultured Oscillospiraceae bacterium | reverse complement strand
CACGCGGGGAAAGTTACGGAATTGACAATGTTGCCGTTTGCCATATATTCCACAAGCTCGCGCGCCGCCATAACGGCGCAGTTATCCTCGCTTTCGGCGGTGGAAGCGCCAAGGTGCGGGATTGCGATTACGTTATCAAGTCCCAAAACCTCATCCGACGGGAAGTCAACAACATATGTTGAAATAAGCCCAACCTCCAGCGCACTTTTGAGCGAGGCGGCGTCAACCAACTCGCCGCGGGAGAAGTTGAGAAGCTTTGCACCCTTTTTAACGGAGGACTTGAACAGCTCGGCGTTAAACAGCCCCTTTGTGTCGGGCGTGAGCGGAAGGTGAAGCGTGATATAGTCTGCCTCGGCAACGGCTTCGCCCAGGGTAGGCTTTATTTCGGTGTGCCTGTCAAGCTTAAGGGCAGACTGCACCGAAACGTACGGGTCGTACCCGATGACGTCCATTCCGAGGTGGTATGCCGCATTTGCAACAAGCACGCCTATTGCGCCCAGACCGATTACGGCAAGCTTTTTGCCCTTTATTTCACAGCCGGCAAAGTTGCTTTTGCCTTTTTCGACGAGCTTTGCAACCCCGTCTTGACCTTTAAGCGTTTGCGCCCAAGCGGCACCGCCGATAATATTTCTGGAGGCAAGCAAAAGCCCCGCTACAGTAAGCTCCTTAACGGCGTTTGCGTTTGCACCTGGAGTGTTGAATACCACAATGCCCTGCTCACTGCATTTGTCGAGCGGGATATTGTTTACGCCCGCGCCCGCGCGCGCAACCGCCGTGAGCGACGCGGGAAGCTCCATATCGTGCATATTAAAGCTGCGCAGAATTATGCAGTCGGGATTTTCGCACGAATCCGAAACCGCATAGCGCGCTTTATCAAAATTATCCAAACCGCATTTTGCGATTTTGTTCAACGTAAGCAGATTATACATATTAAAGACCCCTTATTTACTGTTCTTTTCAAATTCGCGCATAAAGTCGACAAGTGCGCTTACACCCTCAATCGGCATTGCGTTATATATGCTTGCGCGCATACCGCCGACCGTTCTGTGACCCTTAAGGTTTACAAAGCCGCGCGCCGTTGCTTCGGCGATAAATTTCTTGTCAAGCTCCTCGTTACCCGTAACAAAGGGCACGTTCATAAGCGAGCGATCCTTTTTTTCGACTGTGCCCTTAAACATTTCGGACGAGTCGAGAAAATCGTACAGAAGGCGCGCCTTTTCTTCGTTTATCTTTTGGATTTCCTTTACGCCGCCAAGCTCCTTGAGCCATCTTAAAACAAGCATACATATATATATGCAATAGCACGGAGGTGTGTTGTAAAGAGAGGCATTGTCCGCATGGATTTGATAGTTAAACATTGTGGGGGTAATATCCATTTGATGACCGAGCAAATCCTCGCGCACGATTACAATTGTGAGACCGGCGGGAGCAACGTTTTTCTGCGCGCCCGCGTACAAAAGACCGAACTTCTTTACATCGATTTCCTGAGAAAGAATACAAGAGGAAATGTCGGCAACGAGCGGCACATTGCCCGTGTCGGGAAGTGTGGTGTAGCGTGTGCCGTAGATTGTGTTGTTATATGTAATATGGAAAAAGTCGGCCTCGGGGTCAAACGACGCCTTGTCAAGCTCGGGAATATAGCTGAACGTTTTGTCCGCGCTTGAAGCAACACGGTTTACCGTGCCGTACTTTTCAAATTCGCTTGCGGCTTTTTTCGCCCACTGACCGGTAATTACGCAGTCACACTTACCGCTTTTGGTAAGAAGATTCATCGGCACCATGGCAAACTGACTTGACGCGCCGCCCTGAAGAAAAAGCACCTTGTAATTCGACGGAATGTCCATCAGCTCGCGAAGAAGAGCCTCCGCCTCCTTGATGATGCCGTCATATACCTTACTGCGATGACTCATTTCCATAACGCTCATACCGCTGTTTTCGTAATCGAGCATTTCGTTTTGCGCTTTTTTCAAAACATCGACAGGTAGCGCACTCGGACCTGCGGAAAAGTTATACACTCTTGCCATAAAGTTGCCTCCTAAAAAGTATTGTTACAGATTATTATACTCTTTATTTTACGGAGTGTCAAATTATTTCGGGTTTTTTTTTCGTTTGTGCAATATTTTTTTCGCACTTTTGATTGTGTCGGACAAGCCGAAGCAAAAAATAAATGCCGCAAACAGCCTTGAAAGAAGCCTGCCCGAGACCTTCATCGCAAGATATGACCCTATCGGGCAAAAAAACACGCCCGCCGAAAGAATGGGCAGTGCCCCCTTTATGTCAACGTTTTTGTTTTTTATGTGAACGGTCAGCGCGGAGAGAGCGGCGGGAATAAAGCAAAAAAGATTTATTGCCTGCGCCTCCTTTTGCGACGCCCCCGCAAAAAGGCACAGCGCAGGAATGAGAAGCATTCCGCCGCCGACACCCATTCCGCTGAGTATGCCCGAAAAAAAGCCTATAACAGCGATAAGCACGGTGCACCCCCTAAAAGAACATTTTTATTGCGGCAATTATCATTATTATACCGAAAAGAGCGCGAATATACTCTTTTTTTAGGCGAGAGAGCAGCACCGCGCCGATAAACGCGCCGAAAACACTGCCCGCGCCCGCAGACAGCGCCGCCGACATTGCGCCGAAGCCTTGGCGGTGATAGATTAAAAGACTTACGATTGTGAGCGGGAAAATAACGAAAACAGCCGTTGCGTGGGCTTTCTTTTCATCGAGCTTTTGCAGTCTTTCGAGAGCAAGCACGGCAACTATGCCCCCGCCCGAGGCGAAAAACCCGTTAATAAAGCCGACAAGACCGCCGATAAGCAGCTTTTCGATCATTACGATACAAGCATTTCAAGGCGAAGCTTGTCCGCAATCATTGCGATAAATTCGCTGTTGGTGGGCTTGCCCTTATTGTTGCTTACCGTATAGCCGAAGAGACGGTACAGCTCTTCTTCGTTGCCGCGGATACAGGCAACCTCAATTGCGTGGCGAATGGCGCGCTCGACGCGGCTTGACGAGGTGTTGTGGCGGGAAGCCACTTTCGGATAAAGCCGCTTGGTGACGGCGTTTATAAGCTCGGTGTCTTTAATGCTCATTATAATCGCGTCGCGCAGATATTGATACCCCTTGATGTTGGCGGGAACGCCCACGGAATGAATTGTGTTTGTTACGGAAATTTCAATGGCTCTGTCGGAGGGGCGGTCGCCCTTTGTTTCCTCGTCGGGGACAGTAAGCCTGCCGCCGGCGAGAGAGGCGCGCGGCGATATGAGCAGATGTATTCTTTCATACAGCGTTTCGAATTCGCACGGCTTTATCATAAAATAATCCGCGCCCAGTTCCATACAAAGATTTGTTACACTATCTTTCTTTGCGCCCGTGAGCACAATGACAACCGGGCGACGCGACAGGGGAAGTGTGCCGATTTTTTTTAACAGACCGATACCGTCCATCCCCGGGATAACTATATCCATCAAAACCACGTCGGGCGTGAGGGTGCGTATCTTCTCGGCGGCGTCAAGCCCGTCGGTCGATTTTGCGACAACCTCCGTATCGCCCTTGCTCGTAAAGAACATATTCATTTGCGACAATAATTCCCGATTTGAGTCTACCAAAAGCAGCTTTATTTTGTTTTTCATCTTTTTTCCTCCCGTAAATTGTTTTTTCATATAGTATATTACCATAAACTGGAAATAAATGCAAGACATATTTGTAAAATTATGGAAAAACTTTTCGGGATATGGGAGGGTGCTTTTCTTTAATGTGCACCCTCTGCCGCGGCAAGCATATTTTCGATGAAAATTCCGTAGCCGCGCGTGGGGTCGTTTACGAACACGTGTGTTACCGCGCCGATGATTTTCCCGTTTTGCACTATGGGCGAGCCTGACATTCCCTGTATAATACCGCCCGTTTTTTCGAGAAGGCGTGCGTCCGTAACTTTTATAAGCATACTTTTAGTTGCCGATCCGAACGCCGTTGTGCGAAGAATTTTTATGGAATATTCGCGCCGACGGTCGTCAACGGTGGAAATAATGGGAGCATCTCCCGAGGTTACGCCGGCGGAAAGTCCCACGGGCAAGGGTGTGGCGGCAAAGGGAGCGTTTTTTTCGAGTGTGCCGAAAACGCCCGCCGCGCAGTTTACGGTGGCATTGCCGCAGATTTCGCCATCCTGCGAAAATTGACCGCATATTTCGCCCGGGCGACCGCGTGCGCCCTTTGTTACGGAAAGGACGGCACTTTTTTCGATACTGCCTTTTGAAATGTCGAACATTGTGCCTGTGTCGGTGTCGCTTATTCCGTGCCCGAGTGCGCCGTAACTTAAATCGCGGGGGTCGAAATACGTCAGCGTGCCGACACCCGCGGCACTGTCGCGCACAAGTGCGCCGAGCTTGAGCTTGTTGTCGGAGGAGTCCTTTGCGGGGGTGATGACAAGCGTTTTTCGGCGATTGTCGCGTGTGAGTTCGACGGTGTTTTCACCTTCTTTTAAAAGCGGGGCAACGTCTGCCGCACTTAAAGGGGCAATGCCGTTTATTTTAACGATAACGTCGCCGGGGATTATTCCACCGAGAGCCGCGGGTGATTGCGCATAGCCGTTTGCGGAGGAAAAGCCCGTTGTTTCCGTGACGATAAGACCGCGATTGTAAAGGCGCAAGCCGATAAGCTCGCCCGAAGCACACAGGGAACGTGCCTCGGTTACGCTGAGGCGCACCGTTTTTACGGGAATGTCCGCAAAGGAAAGAGAAACCGTAAATTCGCCCTCTTTTACGGGAACAACCATATTTTCAGCGGAAACGGGCAGACTGCCGCCGGAGATTTTTATTCCGGGAAAAACAATGGTGCTGTATGTTTCGCCGCGAAACATCATCATTCGGTTGGGGAGAGAGTATACCATCTCAGAATATATTGTCAGGGTGCACAGTGCAAGCGACAACAAGCAGATTAAAAATTTTTTGACGGGTTTCATCGATACGCCTCCGAAAAAATGGGCTTGAAATATCAATGATTATTTTTTCCGTTACGGGGCAATATATTCATCAAGACTTTTAAACACGTAGCCTTGCTTGCGAGCGGCGTCTATTATATCGCCGAGGGCTTCGGCATTGCCTTTCGACACGGCGTGCAAAAGAAGCACACTGCCCGGGAAAAATCCGCCCGTTACGGCATTATACGCTTGCTGTGCCGTGACGGTGTTGTTCCAGTCGACATAGGCAAACGACCAAAAGACGGCGGTGTAGCCCATATCGGAAAGCATTGCAAGACTGCGGGTGCTGTATTCGCCCTTTGGCGGACGAAAATATTTACAGCTTTTTTTACACACGCCGTAAACAAGGCGATCCAGCTCGCACAGCTCGGCGGCAAGCTCGGAGGAGGTGAGCTGTGCTATGCAAGGGTGATTGACGGTATGATTGCCGATGATGTGCCCCTCGCGCGACATTCGGCGCACAAGCTCCGGCTCGCTTTTTACATACGGTCCCGTAACGAAAAACGCCGCGGGCACGCCCTTTTCGCGCAGGGTATCCAAAATGACGGAGGTGTAGCCGTTTTCGTAACCCTCGTCAAAGGTGAGGTAGAGCACCTTCTCTTTTTCGGCTCCCATATATATACAGTTATATGTATCGCACAGGTCGATTTGCTCGGCGGTAAATTCGCTTCGGTAGTCGGTTTTTTTCATTCCCCAGCCGTGTACGGCAGAGCTGAGGGCGGAATAATCGCCGATATTGACATCTTTTGACGACGGCGCAACGGCACAACCGACCAAAAAAACGGAACAGATTAAAATTGCGGCAAGCGGTTTTTTCATAATTTCCTCCAAAAAAAGAGAATATAAGGGAAGAACCCTTATATTCTCCATTGTATTCCGTTTTTATACGGTTATGTCAAGCTTTTTTGCTGCTTGAGTTTTTCCACAAAGCCCAGAACGGAGCTGCAATAAACAGCGACGAATACGTTCCTGCGATAATGCCCACGATAATCGGAAGAGCAAATTCCTTAATCGAGGTAACACCCATTATATACAATACGCCGATGGTAAAGAGCGTTGTAAGAGAAGAGTTTATCGCACGCAGATACGAAGCGTTTATAGCATTGTCGGCAATGGCGTCGTTGGAAGCCTTTTTCATTGTGCGCATATTGTCGCGCACACGGTCAAACACAACTATGGTGGCATTTATCGAATAACCCACGATGGTGAGCACCGCCGCGATAAAGCCGCTGTTTACCGTAAGACCGAAAAGCGAATAAAAGCCGAGCATTATGACTACGTCGTGCGCCAAAGCCAAAACCGCACACGAACCCGAGCGAAAATCGAAGCGGAATGTAATGTAGGCAAGCATAAGCACTATCGCAAGCAAAATTGCCTTAAAGCTGTCGCCTATAAGTCGACCGCTCATCGTACCGCTTACCTTATCGTTGGAAAGCAGTGCGTCGTCCTTAAGGTTGAGCGCGGAGATGATTTTTTCGATAACCTCATCACTTTGCTCGTTGGTAAGCTCGATTGTTTTTACCGAAACGGACTTTTCGCCCACCTTTTGAACGGTAACGTCCTTGGAGTTTGCAACCTCCTCGATAACATCCGCAATTTGTTTTTCAACCGATTGAGAATATGCGGTTTTGCCGAGATCGAACTGAAGCGTGGTACCGCCCGTGAAGTCTATGCCGTAATTAAGACCGCGCACAAAAAGCAAAACTATGCTGAGCACAACCAAAATTGCGGGGATTGTCAGAAAAATCTTTTTATTTGCCGTGGGTGATTTCATTGAACATCCCTCCTTTTAGATAAACCGTAAAGTACGGGATTTTTGATATTGAAGCCGACAATCAGCTTAAGAAGGAACTTGGTAAGCGTAACCGCCGTGAACATACTTACGACAACGCCGATAAACAGCGTCAAAGCAAAGCCCTTAACCGTACCCGTGCCGAAGAAGTAAAGAACAACCGCGGCGATAATTGTTGTGATGTTGGAGTCGATAACTGCAGTGAGAGCGCGGTTAAAGCCCGCATTTACGGAAGCCCCCACGCTTTTGCCGCTGCGAAGCTCCTCTTTAATTCTTTCGAAAATAACAACGTCCGCGTCAACCGCCATACCGATGGAAAGGATAACGCCGGCAACACCGGGAAGCGTGAGCGTTACGCGGAAATCCGTTACGAAGAAGCCTGCCATAATAAGCGTTACCAACGAAATATACGCGATAAGCGATACATCGGCAACAAGACCGGGCAAGCGATAAATAAGAAGCATAAATATCATTACGAGAAGTATGCCGATGAGTGCCGCCTTAAGCGAGGTGGACAGCGCCTTTGAACCGAGAGTGGGACCTACGCTGCGAAGCTCGGAATCCTTAAGCGAGAACGGAAGCTGACCCGAATTGATAAGGCTTGCAACCGCCTCGGCACCGTCTGCGTCATAATTGCCGGTGATGATGCAGGTGTCGCTGTCGATAACCTCTTTAACGGAGGGCGACATCTGGATTTCGCCGTCAAGCGCAATGCTGATAAAGTTTTTGTTATCGTTTATGCCGGCGACGGCTTTCTCGGTTGCCTCTTTAAATGCCTTTTGACCGTTGCTCGTAAGTGCGAGCTGAACGTAGTATTCGTTTCCGCCCGACTGGCTCACGGGACCGTACTTGCTTGTTGCGGATGAAACGTTTTCCTTTGAACCGTCCATCACAACGTTACCGTCGGCGTCCAAAAATTCGAGCTTGGCGGTTGTGCCGATTAACGCCACAGCTTCCTGCGGGTCGTCAATATTCGGAATTTCCACACGTATGCCCGTATCTCCCTGGCGGGAAATGGTTGCCTCGGAATAGCCCTGAGAGTCGAGCCTTGAACGGATAATGCTTTCGGCTGCGTTCATCTCCGCGCCGGAAACCTTGGACAAATCCTCCACATCCGGCTCGAACACGATGATTGAGCCGCCGACAAGGTCAAGACCTTGTTTAATACCTTTTTCGTTGTCAAAGGTACTGGGAACTTCAATGTTGCCGATTTTCACGTCAAATGCCGCAACATATGCGAATGCGACAATCAAAACGATAACCAACAAAAAAGAAATTACATTTTTTGCCTTCATTTGTTTTCCTCCTAAAAAATTTTGTGTCGGGTTTTTGCCCGAAGCTTACGGAGCCCGCCGCTTTATACAGCCTATTCGACCGCCGCCGCAGTGCACGACACACAGACCGAAAAGGGAATACGGCACATACTCCGCCGCCGCGGTATACATCAGCGAAAAAAACGTGACAATACCGAACCTTTTTCCGACCGTGTCGAACGGCGAAAGCTTAAGCGTGGTGAACTCCTGCGCAGAGCTGCCCCCGACGGAAAAGGGAACGGCAGCTATATCCTGCACGCCGACAGGCGTTGCCGCGGTGCGCGCTTTATTATTATATAAAAAACCGCTCGGTGCTGCCGCGCAAACAAGAAACGCAAGCACCCAAGCCGTGCAAGCCGCACGCTTAAAAAGCATTATGCTCCCTCCCAACGTATTCATTATAGCCGTAATTTGACGATTAGTCAACAATTTATTTGCTCTTTGCTTTAAAAACGCCGTATTGTTATATATAAAAGGAAGAAACTCGGAAACGGGGAGAAAACGAGAAACAAAGTGCATAAAAAAATATTGCAAAATTATGCAAGTATACGAATTTGCAAAAAAATTAAAAAAAATGTAAATTTGCACTTGCAAAAGCTTTTTAAATGGTGTACAATAGCAAGGCTGTGACATGACAGACGATGAAGCGGGAGGTTGCTGTCGATAGGGCAGGTTTTTCCGTGGAGAATGTCCGACTCGTGAAGTCGGGCGGCAGTCACTGTACAACATGATAAAGCTTTGCGCGTACAGCGCCCACATTCATGTAGTACCCGGAGAGTTCCTCCGGGGTTTAATATGGCAAAGGGTGAAACACCCGGCGTCATGTACAGTCGTCGCATGAGTCAGCAGAAACTATTTTTAGGAGGCAATGCAATGGCAGCAAAGCAAAAAATCAGAATCAGGGTAAAGGCATATGACCATGTACTTCTTGATCAGTCCGCAGAAAAAATTGTGGATACTGCCAAGAGAACAGGCTCAAAGGTTTCC
>CAZIQC010000030.1:0-724 GCA_964541335.1 uncultured Oscillospiraceae bacterium | reverse complement strand
GGGAAGCACCGTTTCGGGTCCTATTCCGCTCCCCACAGAAAAAGAGATTGTTACAATCCTTCGTGCGGTTCATAAGTACAAGGACAGCCGCGAGCAATTCGAGCAGAGAACTCACAAAAGATTGATTGACATTCTCAATCCTACTCCGAAGACCATGGAAGCTCTCGGTAAGCTCGATGTGCCCGCGGGCGTAAGCATCGACATTAAGCTTATCGATAAGAGCGGCAGGTAAAGTTGGTGAAAATCAACCGCTGGCCGAGCAGGTAAATGTTGGCAATGCCAACCAATAACCATCATTAAGGAGGAAACAATTATGCAGAAAGCAATCATCGGTAAGAAAATCGGTATGACCCAGATTTTTAACGCCGAAGGTAAGGTAGTTCCGGTTACTGTGATAGAAGCCGGTCCTTGCTTCGTGATTCAGAGAAAGACCGCTGAGACAGACGGATATGAGGCTGTTCAGTTGGGCTTCGGCGAGGTGAAGGAGAAGCACGTAACAAAGGCGCTTCGCGGACATTTCGCAAAGAGCGGCGTGTCGCTCAAAAAGGTTCTTAAGGAATTCAGACTTGACGAAATCACTCAGAATGTGGGCGATGAAATCAAGGCGGACGTATTTTCCGAGGGAGAATGTGTTGACGTAACGGGTATCAGCAAGGGTAAAGGCTATGCCGGCGTTATCAAGCGTTTCGGTACGCACAGACTTAAGGAAACACACGGTACAGGT
>CAZIQC010000029.1:0-9851 GCA_964541335.1 uncultured Oscillospiraceae bacterium | reverse complement strand
TTAAATATTTTTCCGAATTTTTCAACGGAATGTATTTTGCGCGAACGCTCAGAAACACGCTTTTGATAAGCTTGTATGATATAATTTTCGGATTTCCGATACCGATTGTTTTTGCACTGATGATAAACGAGTTGGAAAACCTGAAATTCAAAAAGCTGGTTCAAACAGCCACATATTTGCCCCATTTCATTTCAATGGTTGTGGTGTGCGGTATGATTGTGGACTTTTTCAGTCAAGACGGAATGTTGACACGGTTTTTTGCGCTTTTCGGTGCAAAGCAGATAAACTATATGGGAAGTGCCGCGCATTTTCGCGCAATATACGTGGGAACGAACATTTGGCAGAGCTTCGGCTGGAACAGCATAATTTACATTGCCGCGATTGCGGGCGTTGACCAGGAATTGTACGAGGCGGCACGCATTGACGGGGCAAAGAAGCTTCGCCAAACGTGGCATATAACCATTCCCGGGATTGCGCCCACAATTACGTTGATGTTTATACTGCGGCTGGGGTCGGTTTTGTCAATCGGTGCGGAAAAGGTTATTTTGCTTTACAACCAAGGCACAATGGAAACCGCGGACATTATTTCGTCCTATGTTTACCGAATGGGCCTCAGCGGTGCTCGCTACAGCTACAGCACGGCGGTGGGACTGTTTCAGTCCGTTATCAATTTTATTATTTTAATAACGGCGAACGCAGTTACGAAGAAAATCAGCGGAAGCTCGTTGTTTTAAAGGGTGGCGATGACTATGAAAATAAAAAAAAGCGGCGCGGAAATCGCGTTTGGTGTTTTTAACCGTGTTTTTATGATTTGTGCGATTATTGTAACGATATATCCCTTTTACTATGTTGCTGCCTGTTCGCTTTCGGACAGTGTTCGGCTTTTGGCGAACAGGGGGGCAATGCTTCTTCCGAAAGGATTTTCGCTGAATGCGTACAAGGCTGTTTTTGAAAATCCGAACATAATTTCGGGCTTTCGTACGACGCTTATAGTTGTTGTTACCGCAACAACGCTGAACGTTTTTATGACGTCGATCGGGGCTTTTCTGCTTACGAGAAAAAAGCTTAAAATCAGAAAGCTTTTGTCGTGTATGTTCATATTCACGATGTATTTCAGCGGCGGTATGATACCGACATATCTGTTCGTGTACGACATTTACAACCTGGGAAACAGCTTGTGGGCACTTATTTTGCCGGGCTTGATAAGCACGTACAATCTGCTTATTATGCGCACGAATTTCGAGCAAATTCCGGACAGTGTGGAGGAATCGGCCTCGATTGACGGGGCTAACGACATAACAATTCTTTTCAAGATAATAATGCCGCTGTCGATGCCGGTTATAGCCGTTATGATTTTGTTTTACGGCGTGGGACATTGGAATTCGTGGTTTAACGCATTGCTTTATATAAGAGACAGGGGAAAATATCCGTTACAGCTTGTTTTAAGGGGAATTCTTCTTTTGAATTCGACGGAATCTATGATGGAATCCAGCATAGGAACGGATCAGTTTGCCATAGGAGAAAGTCTTAAATATGCCACGATTATTGTTGCAACGATACCCATTTTGTGCGTGTATCCGTTTATACAGAAATATTTTGTAAAGGGAATTATGATCGGGGCCGTTAAAGGTTAAAAAAGAAAGGATGAAAAAAATGACAAAATCAAAAAGAATTTTATTGTGTGCGTTGTGCGTTGCTCTTGCGCTGTCGGTTTGCGGCTGCGGCGAGCAAAAAACATCGGAAGGTGATGAAAACACATTTACCTATTGGTGCAGTATGGATGCGTCGACGGTGTCCGTGTACGAAACGTACAACGATTCGCCGGTATATCAATATCTTGAAGAAAAAACCGGCATACATATGGACTTTATTCACCCGCCCACGGGGCAGGCAAACGAGCAGTTTACCCTTATGCTTGCGTCGAAGGACTATCCCGACATAATTCAGGCGTCGTGGGTTACGTATCCGGGCGGCCAGGAAAAGGCAATAAGCGACAAGGTGATTATTCCTCTTAACGATATTATGAAGAAATATGCTCCCGATTGCTACAAGCTTATAACCGAAAACGAGAGCTTTAAAGGATATTGCAAAACAAACAACGGCGATTATTTTATGTTTCCCATTCTTAACGGCTCGGGCTACAATATTTTCGGGGGACTTGTTCTGAGAAAAGACTGGCTCGACGAGCTTAATCTTCCCGTGCCCGAAACGATAGAGCAGTGGGAAACCACGCTTCGCGCTTTTAAAGAAAAAAAGGGCGCAAAGGCTCCGTTTACGTGCCAGTTTGCCGTAATGGGAAGCTCGCACACAAACCAGGCGTTTAACGGTGCTTTCGAAGTGGGAAAAAGGCTTTACGTTGACAACGGCAAGGTTAAGTTCGGACCTATGGAGGACGCATACAAGGACTGGCTTTCGCTTATGAACAAATGGTACGAGGAAGGGCTTTTGGATGCCGAATACGGTACAAACACAAGCCAGGCCGTTTTATCGAAAATGTCGAACGGCGAAGCGGGTGCAACCTTCGGCTTTGTGGGCGGCATTGTGGGTCCGCTTTTGCAGATGAACGAGGGCACGGACTATGATTTGGCGGCGGCACCCTATCTTACCGGTGCGGACAACGTACCTCATTTTGCGGCATTGGAGGCGGACGTTGTGGACAACGGGTCGGTAGCGATTTCAACAGCTTGCCGCAATCCCGAAAAGGTTGCCGAGTGGATAAACTATTTTTATACCGAAGAGGGTATGAGAATTCGCCAGTTCGGTATTGAGGGCGTAAGCTACGATATGGTTGACGGCAAGCCGAAATTTAAGGATAACGTTGTTAAAAATCCCGACGGGGTAAGCGTTATGGAAATGATAAAGAGAAACACTTTCGACGGTCCCGGCTACACGGACAAGAAAAACGCGGACAACTATTACGACCAGTTCTATCCCTATGAGCGGCAAAAGGAAGCGTTCAAGCTTTGGAGCGAGGCGGCACCGTCCGCCCGAGAGCATCTTTTCCCGATGATTTCCACAAGAATTGAGGACGCGGAGGAATATTCCGCACTGAATACCGAAATATCGACATATGTTGACGAAATGGTGTTTAAGTTTGTCAACGGCACGGAACCCATTGAAAATTTTGACAAGTTCAGAGCCGCTTTAAAGAAAATGAATGTGGAAAGATATATCGAAATAAACCAAAATTCTTACGACTTATTCTTAAAAAGATAAGCGACTTGAAAAGGTAGTGTATGGCTATGGATTATAAGCAAAGTGTTTCGGAAACGAGCCTGGAAATCATTTACCGTGAGGATGTAATCAAAACGGCATTAAATGCAACGGACGATGTTTCCGTGATGTACGGCGGTGCGCAAGCCGCCGTACATTTCGGAAAAAGAGTGCCGCTGAAAACAATATACAGGCACGGAGTTACATATGCGCCGCTCTCTTTTTTCGGTGTTGACATTCCTTTTTCGGAGATTGACGGCGAAAAATATTGTTCGGCGGCGGAGGGCTACCGCGCACTGGGATTTGACTGCTTTACGGACGGACGATTGGTTGTTGCGGGGAAAAACGGCTCGGAGAAATTATTTAAAAGAAAAGGAAATACGGGAGTAAACGAATATGCCGAGATAGCAGCATACCTGGTAAATCATAAAGAAGAGAAATGCTCAAACGACGATTGCGGTTTGTTTATACAACGGTGGCGGAGGTATCTGATCGGCGACGAAAAAACAAACGACCTTGCGGACGGATACGTTTCGGCGGCGGTTAAGGAAATTGAAAACAAGGCAGAGGAAGCGCGCCGCCTTATCATAAGGGACGGCAACACGGAATTTCTTTTTGAGGGCGAGTATCTGCTCAACAATATAGATAACAGGATTGCGGTTTATTACAATCGCACACTTGATATAGCCAAGGCGTATGCCGCGGCGGGGTCGCGCTATTACAAAAACAAAGACTTTTTGGACGACGTTTTGTACTGCCTTGACTGGATGTATGAAAACAAATACGGCAGAAAGCAGATTACCGACGATATGTGGCAATTTATATCGGAAAACGGCTGGTATGTGTACGTAATATCGGGTCCCACGGCGCTTATTCATACGCTGATGCTTGTTGACGAGCATTTGACCCACGAGCAAAAGTGCGAGTATCTTGCTTTTTTTGACAATATACGCGAAAAGCCGTACGGCGTGGGCTACAACCGCCTTGATAACGGCAGGCTTATGGTAGCTTCGGCGGTGTTGAAAAGAGATGTGAAGAGAGCCTTTGAAATGCAACGCGAAATCGAAGAAACGTTTTTATTCGTGGACAATAACCGTGAAAGAAGCATTGAAACCTTTCTCGATCCCGAGCGCAGAAAATACACGGTTACAAAGGGGCAGGGCTTTTATACCGACGGGTCGTACGTTTATCACACGCTTCTGGCGCTTAACGGTATGTACGGAGTATCGCATTTCGAAAAAGCGGTGAGCTATTTGTGCCTTGTGCAGAATACGCCGTTTGAGATAACAAATCCGCAGGTGAATAATTTGCAGTTTTGGCTGTACAATAATTTTGAGCCGCTTATTTATCAATGCGCAATGGCAAGGACGGTTCAGGGGCGCACAAATTTCCCCGATTGCTACGACATAGGGAGAAGAATTATAACCGCCGCACTTGAGGCACTGGATTTTTTAAACGAGGAAGACGCACAGCACTTTAAGCAAATTATCAAACACGGCATTGTATCGACACCGAAGGTTGCCGAATACATTTACGACTTTTTAAAGCTGCCGTATATCGCAAGATTAAAGGGAATTATGGCGGACGACACCGTTCCCGCGCCGAAAAATGCGGCACTGAGCAAGGTGTTTTACCATATGGATAAGGTTTCGCACAAAAGAAACGATTGGGCAATGTTCATTTCAATGTCGTCGGCAAGAATATTTGATTTTGACAGCATTTGTCACGACGGCGGCTTGCGAAACTGGTATATGGGAGACGGTATGACGGAGTACCACGTTAAAGGGCGGTATCAAAACGGCAGTGTGGACTACTGGAACTACGTTAATCATTACAAGCTTCCCGGGACAACCGTGGACACGCAAAAAAGAAAGGTTTACTCGATTGCACAGGGGAATGAATATTTGAGCAGTCGCCATTTTGTCGGGGGAGTGACGCTCGACGGTATTTACGGTGCAGCGGCAATGGATTTGGAGGCTTACCATTTCGACGAGGATTTCGGCGTTGAATATCCCAAAGTAAACGGCGGACTTGCACCGAAGCACAAGTGCGACCTGACCGCAAAAAAGGCGTGGTTTATGTTCGATGACGAGGTTGTTTGTCTGGGAACGGATATAAACGCCCGTGCAAACAACAACGCGGAGGTTATAACCGTTGTCGAAAACTATATGCTTGAGGATAACGAGTATACCGAAAACAAAGCCGAAAAATGGGCACACCTTGACAATGCCTGCGGATATTATTTCCCGAGCGGAGAAAATGTTCTCACAAGAATTTACGAAAGCGAATACTGCGGCTGGGAGGCGGCACGCGAGAGGTGGCGCAAAGAAAAAAATCCGAGGTTTTTCGAAATGTGGTTAAGCCACGGAGTAAATCCCGAGTGCGGCAAATACGAATACGTTTTGCTTCCCGGAATGAGCCGGGAAAAAACGCGCGAATATGCAAGCAAGCCCGCCGTTGACATACTTGAGAACAACGGAGCCGTTCAGGCGGTTTACAATAAGGAGTGTAACGTTACGGGCGTTGTATTTTGGCAACCGACCGCGTTCGATGGCATTACGGCGCACGAGCCGATGATGGTGATGTACAGCCGAGGAAAGCTGTTTAAGCTCGGTATTTCCGACCCGACGCATAAGCTGACAAAAGCAAGACTGACCGTTAAAGGAGAATACGGCATTGCCTTCTCGGATGATGCCGTATCGAGCGTAAGCGCGGGGGGCGGCGTAACGGAAATCGAAATCGATTTTACGGAATGCTTC
Organism: uncultured Oscillospiraceae bacterium; assembly: GCA_964541335.1. Lineage (GTDB taxonomy): Bacteria > Bacillota > Clostridia > UMGS1883 > UMGS1883 > UMGS1883. Next base: position 3,879 of record CAZIQC010000029.1, on the reverse strand, counting down.
GGAAGGACAGTCGCTTTAACGCTTGAGTAAAAAAATCGGCAATGCAAGATGGCAAAACAGAAAAAAGCATTTGCAAAAGAGGAGGATAAAATTCGGATGAAGAAATCGAAAATCAAAAGAAGCACCGTTTTGTCGTGGTCGGTTTCGTATGTGATGATATTCATTATATCTTTTGCCGTATATCTGTCGGTATATTATTGCAACAAAAAGGTATTTGAAAGAGAATTGAATTCTTCGGGCGAAATGTTTTTAAATCAAATAGTGAAAAATCTTAAATTCGATCTTAACGAAACGGGACTTGTCGCTCATATGATTGCCGATTTGCCTCAAACGGAAAAGGCTTTGAACATAAAAACCACCACAGCCGCGCAGGACAAAGAGGTGCTTCGCGAATTGGCGGACAAGCTGTATGAAATTTCCGCGGCGTATGAATTTGTTGATGAGCCGTGCGTGTATCTTTCGGATATAGATACGGTTGTTTCGTCCGAAACGATTTGCAGCTTTGAAGAGTATTACGAGCAAAACAAGAACCTGCTTGACGACAATCTTTCGCTTTTGTATTTGCGGGCACATTTTATCGATAACGGCGGAGTAAAAATGCTTCAGGGAACGGACAACACCGTTTTTTATTCCACAATATTGGGGTCGCCCTCGTCGACAAATTTATATATGCCGGGCTGTGTTATAATCAAAAAAAGCTTCTGCGCCGATGAGGCGGCAATCAAAAGAGGCTTTGCCTATACCGTGCTCGACCGTTACAAAACGCCGATATTGTTTTCGTCACCCTTTTACAAAAGAAAGCTGTTTAAAAATTTCGATCCCGAAAATGACAAATATATAAGCTTGGACGGCGAAAAGTATTTTATCAAGCAAACAACGGACGGCTCAACCGGATGTACGTATATCGCAATAATACCGTATTTGCGCCTAAACGGAGAAATGAACCGTATGGGGAAAATCAACCTTTTTGTTTTGTGCCTGTGCTTCTTGGGAGGATTGGCTTTGATTTTGCTGTCGGTCAGGCACAATTTTATGCCCGTTAAGGGTGCAATGTCCGTTTTGCAAAAAAACAAGGTTATGCAAAACGATGGCGAAAACGAGCTTGAATTCATTTCGGACACGCTTTCGCGAATATTGAGCGAAAACAATCAACTGACGCTGAAGCTCAATACACAGCAGGACACCCTGCGCATACACACGCTTTCGGAAATTTTGAGAGAAAGCGCGGTAGCCTCACATACGGCGAAGCTTTCCTCAATCGGCTTTTTGCACGATTGGTTTGCGGTGTCCGTAATTTATGTTGAGGATTTCGGCGAGTTTTTTTCGTCCTACGAAACGGACGAGCAATATGAAACGGAAATAAAGCTTGCAAAATACGCAATACGCCAAATAATACAGGAAATGCTTGAAAACGGCGGCGTGCAGGCGTTTTACACGGAGATGGAACAGCTTATCGCATTTGTGATTTGCGCGCCCGATTCCGATGCGGATTATAAAAACACTTTAAAAGAAGCGAAGGACTTTTTAAACGACAATTTGAAAATCAGGCTGACAATTTCCGTAAGCGAAATGAAAAATTCGGCCGCCGGCCTGCCCGAGCTTTATTTAAAATGCCTGGATTTGCTGGATTATCGCAACGTGTCGGGCAGATACACGGTAATTACGGAGGATTACAGAACCGCCGTTACAAATTACAGCTATATTTTTTCACCCGAGGACGAAGGGCTGCTGAAAAATTATATATTACAGGGAGAGGCTGCCGCCGCGGCGGCGCTTTGTATGCGCATATTGGAAAACAACATGGGCAACAACGACAATCGCGATGTTTTGAAATATATAACCTTTGACCTTGTGTCCACGGTGCTGAAGGTTTGCGAAATAGGCGAGAATGACAAAGAGCTGCGCGATATGATGCACAATTTTTTGAACTGGAACGATTTTGAAACGGCGTGCGAAAAATTAAAGGAAATTATCATTAAGGCGTGCAGTGCGACCAAAAACGATATTTCCAACGATATTGTGGGAAAAGCCGTAACCTTTGTCGAGCGCAATTACAGAAATGTTTTGCTCAGCGTTTCGATGATTGCCGACAATTTGGGCGTTTCCGCCGCGTATCTTTCACATATTTTTCATAAAACGAAGGACGAAAAGTTGCTTGATTTTATCAGCAGATTGAGAATCAATCACGCAAAGGAGCTTTTGGCGGGCGGCACGTTAAACGTTTCGGAGATTTCGACCGAGGTTGGGTATCAAAACCCGAAAACATTCAGGAGAATATTCAAAAAATATACCGGTATGCTGCCGACGGAATATCGCGATACCGTAGCAAAGGAGAAATAAAAAATGATAAACATCGCAGTGGTGGGCGTCGGGATTATGGGCGCCGATCATATAAAAGCAATTCAACAATCATCTCTGTGCAGACTTTGCGCCGTTTGCGATGTGCGGGAGGAAACGGCACAAAACATTGCGGCAAAATACGGCGTGCCGTATTTTACCGACTACAGGGAAATTCCGCACAAAACAAATGCGGACGCCGTGATTTTAAACTTGCCGCATTTTCTGCATTGCGAAAGCACCGTGTATTTTTTGGAAAAGGGACTTAACGTTTTGGTTGAAAAGCCTATGGCAAACACGCTTTCCGAATGTGACAAAATGATTGAAGCGGAGGAAAAAAGCCGAAAAAAACTGGCGGTGGCACATATACAAAGATTTTTCGAAGCGAACAGAAGAGTAAAGGAAGTTATCAAGTCGAAAAAGCTGGGCGAACTGTGTATGTTTTCGGAGGTGCGCACCGTTAATTATTTTAACGAAAGCAGACCGAAATGGTTTTTATCAAAAGAAAGTGCGGGCGGCGGAATAGTTATGAATTACGGTGCACACGCTTTCGACAAGCTTTTTTATACACTGGATGTCGATTGTGCCGACGTTGTATCATTGACGGGCAATATCAAAACCGACGCGGACATTGAGGGACACGCACAGATTTTGGCGCTTCTTCCCGGAAACGTAAGCGCGGGAATACTGTTTTCGGGCTATGTGCCGTCGGGCTATGAAGCCGCATATTATTTTACCGACGGTGCCGTAAAAATTGCGGACGGAATGACTTTTTGGCAATGCAGGGACGGTATTTGGGAGAAAGAGGATATAAAGCAGGATTTCACAAATGCGATTAAGCTTGAAATTGACGAATTTTGCAAGTATATTTCGGGCGAAAGGTCGGAAATTCCCACATCGCGGTACGGGCGCGGCATTATCGAAACAATAAGTAAGGTGTATGACAATTCAAATAAGGAAGGTGTTTTTTATGAATAAATTCAGAGCGCCGGCCGTTCCGCTGGTTACGGTAGATCCGTATTTCAGCATATGGTCGTTCGGGGATAATTTGTATGATGAGAACACACGGCACTGGACAGGTACGAGAAATTCCATGCTCGGGCTTATAGCCGTGGACGAAACGTGGTATCGGTTTATGGGCAAGGTTGAATGTAACGAAAGGCTGTATTATACCGAGCCGCCGATTTTGGAACAAAAAGATGTGAAAATTTTGCCCCTGCAAACGATATATACCTTCGAAAACGAACAAATTGCATTGCAGGTTACTTTTATGACGCCGCTTTTGCCGAGCGACTTGGATTTGATGAGCAGACCCGTTTCGTACATAAGCTATACCGTTAAGCCGAAGGACGGGAAGCCGCACCGAGTTAAGATTTATTTTGACATATCTTCGGAAGCCTGCACCGACAGCGTGGAGCAGGTTGCGGAATTTTCAAAAACGCCGATATCGGTTTCGTGCGGAAGAGGAGAGCGGGACGTTCTCAAAAAATCGGGCGACAATATCACCATAGACTGGGGTAGGTTGCATTTGGCGGCACCGGG
>CAZIQC010000028.1:0-9958 GCA_964541335.1 uncultured Oscillospiraceae bacterium | reverse complement strand
CGGCGCGCATACATTCCGCCGAAATGACGCGTAACGTTTTGCTTTACAAAATCGGTGTCTGCCTCCGTGCTGTTAAAATACCATTTGTCGTCCGTTTTTTTAAGAGTGAAGCTTTCGTTGCCGAAAACGTTGATTTCGGCAATGCTTACATAATCAAGTCCGAAAATAAAGGTGTCTGCCAGGGAATACAGGTCTTTTCTGAGTTGGTCGCCCGTTTCGGTATAAATTACGAAAAGCTCGTTTCCGTCGGATATGTAGTATTCCGTTCCGGTGGGCGTTTTATTGCCGAGAAAAAGCTTTTTTTGCTCGCCGTTTTTATAAAAATATTCGACAACCGAGCAAGGATCGGTCACGCCGTAATCGGCTTCGGAATCGGGAGCCGACTCCACGGGGTCGCCCTGTATATTGAGTGCCGCCGCAAGAAAGCTGTTTACCGCCGGTGTATCGAGTGCCGTATCTTCATCGGTTTGCCAGCCGTGATCGGTATTAATAAGCGTAAACTCTCCCTCTCGCCCGGTTACTCGGATTTTTTCGATTGAATTTTCGGTTGCGCACAAAACAGCGGTGCGCGTTTTTTCGTTGCCATCGTCGTTAACTGTCAGCGCAAGCCACACCGCCGCCAGGAACAATGCCGCGGCAACAGCGATTGACGTCTTTTTTAAGCTTGTCATAAATTTTTTCTGCGCCTCCATACGATAATTGCCGCCGCAAGCACACACAGCGGAAGCCCGAACGAGAACACACCTGTAAATCCGAGTTTTTGCGCAAGCGACAGGTTTATGCTTTTTATCACTATGTTTTTCGGAGCTATGGAAATATTCATTCCCTCGCTGTCGGTCATATATTTGACCGTTTGCACGAAAAATTCGCGGTTGACATAGTTTACCGAGGTTAAAATATTATCAAGGTCGGGGTCGACCGAGGTTAAAAACTGCGTTGTTCCCGCAACAAATATTTTCGAGCCGTTTTCCGTATTTTCCGCCAAAGCGCACACGGGCAATTTGCCGTCTGCCGACATTTCGCCGAGTCCCTCATCGGAAATTGCGCGCGACTGTCCGCTGTCATAGGTTTGGGCAAGACAGGTAATGCTTGTGTTTTCCGCCTTTGAAAACGTTAAACTGCTTGTTGCCGGGAAAACAAGCCTGCCGCGCGCCGCTATGTTTTCGGTGATTTTATGCGGCAACATATCAACCGAAAGATACAGCCTGTTGCCAAGAAGTCTGCGGTTGATGTCACCTTCCGTTACGGCATCGTTATTTACGGTTATTCCGTACATATCCGTGATTTTTTCCACAGTTTTACATTCTACGTTCGGATTTGTGCACACATACAGCTTGCCGCCCGCGGAAATATAAGCCGACACCTTGGCACACTCGTTGTCGCCAAGCTCGCTTCTTGCGCCGAATATTACGAGCAAATCAGTGTTTTCGGCGGAAATATCGTCCTTTCTTAGGTCAACGGGCTGCACATCGATATTTTCATCTTTAAGCTTTTCGGCGGGAATTTTAAAATCCGCCTCATCGTGATTTTGCGTGTAGCGCACGGTTATGTTCTTTTCTCTTGTTACAAAATCTATCGCATTTGTTATTTTTTGTTCCAAGGTAAAGCCGAGCGACTGCGTAAGGTTTCCCTTTTCGTCAAAATTCACCATAAATGACGAGCCGGGGTCAACCGTTTTAAAGCGCGTTTCACTTTCGACTATTATGCTGTTGCTCGAAATTTCGCCGTTCTGCGCATATTTTGTCACAAGCTCGGGGTGCTTTATGTAATCCACCGTTTTAAGCGAAATTTTATCGCACGCAAGCACATATTTTTCCATAACCTCTTTTATGTACGGACTTTCCGCGCCGCTTCGCACAAGGTAATAAAAGGTAATTTTTTCGTCAAGCATACTTAAATATTCTTTCGTGTTTTCCGAAAGATTGAATATTCGATTTTTTGTTGTGTCGATTTTCAGTGAAACATGATTTCCCAATGCACCGACAATAAGGTTTACGAAAATCGCCACGGTGACAACCGCCGCCGTAAATACGGCGGAAAACAGTTTTCCATGCTTCATTGCTTCCACCTCGTGCTTTCAAGCTTTATATATGTGAAGAAAACAAACACAAGCGCCAGTGTGATTAAGTAAACCGCCGCGCGTATATCGAACACGCCGACGAGAAAATTTTCGTACCAAACGGTTATTGCCGCAAGCTTTACGACCGCTGTAACGGCGGCATTTGCGCCGAAATCGAGAAGCCAGTCCGCAATATACATAAACAAGCACACGCCGAAAGAGATTATGCAAGCCACTATTTGATTTTCCGTCATAGCGGACACAAACATTCCCACCGCAATAAATACCGCCCCGAGCAGAACAAAGCCCGTATAAACACACAGCGTTTCCGCGGCGGAGCCGCCGGAAAGTATCGTAAGCGCGGCGGCTGCCGTGCCCGAAAGAACAGCCGCAATCAAGAAAACAGTCAGCGCGGCAAAATATTTTCCCAAAACTATTTTATACGACGGTATGGGAGCCGCCATATACAGCTTATCTGTTTTAAGGTGCTTTTCCTCGGCAAAAAGACGCATTGTCAACACGGGGATTAAAAACACGAACGAAACAACCGTATTGTCCAGCATTACCGAAACATCGCCACGGTTGTCGATAACGTTCATTGCGAAAAGATAGCCCGTAACCGCCAGAAAAACAGATATAAAGACGTATGCCTGCATTGTGAAAAAGTATGCCTTTATTTCCTTTTCATATATGGCTCTCATTTGATTACCCCTTTTTACTTTTGTCGGTAAGCTCCAAAAAAGCACTTTCCAAGCTTTGCGAAACGGGTTTTGCATATATAATCGGCACGTTTTCTTTTGCCAGCGCATAGAAAATCGCCTCACACACCGTTTCAGATGAAAGCCGTAGCGTTACGACGGTATACCCCGCCACGGTATCGCTTTTTTCGATTTTTAACACGCCGTGTATGCGCGCCAGCAAGCTTTCGGCTTTTTTGGATTCTGTATTCAGCTTGTATTCGTACACAAGCGTGTCGCTCCGTGCCAAAACATTTTCCCGAGTGGTGTTTTTGATTATTCTGCCGCCGTCTATTATCAAAAGGCGGTTGCACACCGAATCTATTTCCGAAAGAATGTGCGAGCTTAAAAGAATTCCGCTTCTTTCGCTTATTTTTTTGATAAGCGAAAGCATATCCGCCTTTTGCTTGGGGTCAAGTCCCACGGTCGGCTCGTCAAGCACGATATACCGCGGGTAGCCCAATATTGCCTGCGCAAGCCCCACACGCTGACAGTAACCCTTTGAAAGATTGCCGATTCGTCTGTCAAGCACCGCCGAAAGCCCCGTAAGTGCGGCAATCTCCGCTATGTGGTCACCAATTCCGACGCGAACGTTTTTTATCTTTGCCGCCGTTTTCAAATATTCGCGCACGGTAAAGCTTGCGTAAAGCGGCGGTTTTTCGGGGAGATAGCCTATTTTGCTTTTTGCCGCAACAGGACTTTTTTCCACATCGAAGCCGTCTGTTTCCACTGTGCCGCAATCTGCCGCCAAGCACCCCGTAATAATGTTCATTGCAGTGCTTTTGCCCGAGCCGTTTTTGCCGATAAAGCCCGTTATTTCATTCGGTGCAATTTCAAACGAAACATTGCTCAGCGCCTTTATTTTTCCGTAGCTTTTACAAATGCCGTCAACCTTTATCATAAAAACATCTCCGTCACGGATAGATTACCACACACGAGCTGCCCTCGTTCGACGCAACGTATGCTGTTGAGCAGAAAGTGTTGCCGTACGCATAGCCGGACGCCTCGCCCACAGTTCCCAATTTAAATTTCTTTTCATCGTAGTCGTAAACGTAAACTTTCGACTTTGTTGTATCAAAAACGGAAATATTATCGGCGTTCGTCAGGTCGTTATAATTATTGTTTATAAACAACAGCTTTCCATCCGTTTTGTACACCGCACCGAACCGAAGCATAAAGCTTGAATCGGGCGTGGAATTGTAGCCGTAGTCAAACTGACTTCTTGTTGCGGAATTTGTGTTTGTGTACATCGGCATAAACACACCCGCGTTATAATCAAGTAAAATATCGTACGTTCTTTTATCGTCGTGAAGTTCAAGCTCGCCTTGCGTATTGAGAGAATAGAATATTACGTCGCCGCTTTCAAAGGGAAAGCTCTCGCCCGCGGTTGTTACTCTTTCATCACGAACCGCAATCTTTAACTCGACGCCGTTATTTATGCATTCCATAAAAATTCTGTCCTCGCCGTTTTCGTTTGAACCGCGGCGAATTTTGTTTACAACGGCGGGCTTTCTGTTTCTCGATACGGACAGTCCGTATGTGTCGGTTGTTCGTATCAAGACAATATCGCCCACACCCTCGCGACCGACACTGCTGTAAAGACAAATGTCATATTTGGCAACACTTGATGTCGTAACGCTTGCAAGCGTTGTTGCCACTCGGTATGCATCGTCCGCATTATCGGAGGTTTCCGTCTTGGGAAGAACAAACACCGTTGCGTCCGACAAGGCATATCCCAAGGTGGGATTTGTGCCCGAGGTTTGCCCGACGGTATACCCCGTGTTAAGGTTTTTTATCATTGCACTTGTTTGCTCGTAAACCTTAATAAGGCTGTCGCTTCTTACGTCGGGAAGGTCCATCTCGTCGACTTCACCGTGAATGTTGAGAGAATATTTGCACACCGTATCCGTCGGAACGGAGACACCGGTAAGCTTGCTTTCCTTTGTGCTTACGCCGTTGATTTTAACCTTGTCGGCAAAGGGGTATATCTCCCATTCGCCGGAATTGTCGAGAAGCTTTATTTCCGCTCTGTTTCTCGAATCCACGCTGAATTTCCTTATATAGCCGATTCGATATGCGATGTCGTCGGCTTCATCGAAGCAAACCACGTCCCCGTTTGACGAAAGATGTAACACATATTTTTTGCCGAGAATGGGTCCCGTCAGATTATGCTGTGTTATCAGCTCGCGCACACGCCCGCTCAAGCGATATTCCGTTTGCTCCACATACAATGCCGTATTTACGCCGTTTTCCGTGTCATATGCTTCGGCTATACCCTCAACCGTGCTTTTTACAACCTTAACGGCGCAATACTTTTTATCATTTGAAAGCTGAACCTCCAAAATATCTCCCGCGGTAATATCCTCTGTATTTACAATTGCTCCGTTCTCATCAAGAAGAATGCTTCTTTTCAAATCATCAAGCGCAATATCGTACACGCCGCTGTATTTATCCGAAATTCGGTTTTTATCCGTATTAACACTGTCAACAACCGTATAAGAAACATCCTCGATAAAAAGCACGTCGCAATCTTGATCGCCGTCATTATCGAGAAATACCACGCCGCCTTGCGTCGGGCAAAAAACAGTGTTTGTTTTTATAAAACGTCCGTTGTAAATTATTACCGTTTCGTTATTTATTTGCATTTTCTCGGTTTTTCCGTTCTCATTGCGATAGGTATACTCGCCGTTTGAATAGGAGAGTATGTCTGCCGCACTTACCCTTACGGCACGGTTATTTTGCTTGTAGGGTGCGGCATACAAAAGCTTTTCCGTGTCGCGGTCGTAATAATAGTCAACCGTGTAGCCGAGGTACTGCCGCGAGGGCGCATAGCCATTTTTATATCTTTTACCGCTTACGGTAATGTTATCGATTGCGTCAAACGCGGTATCGCTGTATAGGTCGGTAAATCCGTTTCCCGTTATAAGTCCGCGCTCCTTGGCTATCCCGCGGTAGCGGTAAAGAAGCGTAATACTTTCACTTCTCGAATAGCTTTCACCGTTTCCGACCGTTTCCGTTTCCAAAATATCCGTATCGGCGGCATTTACGAGAAGCTTTACAAAGCCGGCATATGTTAAGCCCGAATCGTAATTAAGCTTTACACCGTCCGTCAAATCAATGCGAGAGGCAACCTTGCGATAGCCGCTCGTCCAGCCGCCCTCGTTTTCCGCCACTGCACCGAAGCCCAAAACTCCGAGCAAAATCTTAAGTGCTTCGTCCGCCGTTATAACGTTATTCGGCAAAAACTGTCCCTTTTCATTTCCCGAAAGCACATTTATATCCTTAAGGAAAAGCATTCCCTCGTTGCTTTCGGTCATATCGGCAAAGCTCTCCGCGGAATATGAGCCGTCATTCATCATTCGCATAACCGCGTCCGCAAACTGCGTTCTCGACACCTTCGCCTCCGCGTCAAAGGACTGCACATTTATTTGAGTAATGCCGAGCGCATTAAGCATATTTATGTCGTTTTCATACATTTTTGCTTCCGCATTCTCGGCTTTTACAGCCAATGTTGTTTGCAAAAGCAGCATTACCGTTGCCACACACAACGACACAAGCCTGTTTTTATTCATATTCGCACATCCTTTTTTTATTTAATCGAACCGAGCATTTTTGCCACTTCGGCTCTTGTTGCATAGCTTAAAGGCTTGAACGACCCATCCTCATAGCCGCCGATATACCCGTTTTCGTACATCGCACGCACGGCCTCTTTCGCATAATCGCGCACATCATCCATATCCGTAAACGCAGCGGCGGAATTCGCCGTACCGAGCTTTTTCCAACGGGCGATTATTGTGCAAATGTCCTGTCGTGTGATAGGCTCGCTTGCTCCGAAGTAGTTCTCCGTAATTCCGTTGATAATGCCCGCCTGCCTTAAATTCATAACATAGGCGTAATACCACGCATCGACAGACACATCCGAAAATGCGGTATCTGCCGAAACATTACCCGCAAGGTCGCCCAAAACGGCAATCATCTTCGCAAATTCCGCTCTGGTTATGTTTTCTGACGGACGGAAGAGCTTTTCGTCATTTTGACTTATAACGTTTTTTTCGAGAAGAGCATATATCCCCTCCTCCGCCCACACATAATCTCCGAGGTCCGAAAATCTGTACTGCGTTGCGGTGTCTGTGTCGGTTTTAATTTCAACATTTTTGTACGACTTGCTTCCTCCTCCACCGGAGCCGGGGGTTGTATATCCACCGTTTACGGGTGTGTTTACGGCGGAAACTATACCGTTAATCTTACTTTGCAATGCGGAAAAATTCTTCATTTCTTTAATTGCGGCAACAATATTATTCGCCGCCGTTTTCTTTGATTCTTCCGGTGAAACGGCATTATAACCGCTGAGATCAACGTTCAGCTTATCGGCACAATTTTCCAAAATCTCCATCGCCGCCGAATAATTTACGCTTTTGTCAACCAGATATTTCACAATCGTTTCGCTGAGTGCATATTCAAAAGAAGTAAAATCCGAAACAGCCGTTTGCGATTGTTTAAAGATATTGTCAAAATAATCTTTGTCCGTAATTTTTGCCCCGTATGCACTGTAGCATTTCATACTGCTTGGGTTAAGCTCATCGGCATATTGCGAAACGGCGGTGCTCAAGCCGATATTTCTTTCGTTAAGCGTGCTGAAGATACACCCTAGCGTAAGCTCGGACAAAAACTTTTCGTGTGTGCTTATGTCTTTGTCTATTATATATGTATAAGCGTCCTCGGCTTTTGCCGTTGCAAAGGAGGGTATCTGCAAAACCTTAAGAAGGAAAAGCTCGTCCCGACCGAGCACGGCGTTAATCTCGCTTCCCGAAGTTTTTTGCGCTATTTGGGACAAAAGGCTGTTGCGCTTTGTTTCGTTTATGATTGTATATCCGCCGTTTATCTCGTTGTTTGTATCGGCGTAGCCGTTTATTCCCTTAATACGCACCTCAATATACTTATACGCCCCGTCAAAAGAATAACTCGGTCTGTTGAAAGAATATTCACCATCGGCATTTGTCGTAACGGTAAAATCGCTGTAATCGGTAAGACTTACGGTTATGATTTTGTTCCCGTTACCGCTTCTCAGCTTGCCCTTAAAATAAATTTTATCGTCCTTTTCCTCTATTTCTATGTTGCTTTCTTCGTCGGTTATTTCAAAATCCTTTAGTGTAAGGGTTGCCGTGCCGCCGTTTTGAGAGCCGGTTACTTCGATTTTTATTTCCAGCTTATCGCCGTCAATATTCTCGGGCAAAAAAGGTATCGCAAACTTGATATCCTCGCCGACACCTATTGCAAAGCTTTTTTTAAGGTTTGCCTTGTCACCCGCGGATATGTTTGCATATGCCTTTTGGTCACCCGCAGTCAGTCTGCCGGAAATAAAATACTTGTTACCGGTCATAAAAATACTTTTATCGATAACGCCCAGCATTCCGCCGCCGGATGCCTTGCCCGAATATGCCACGTTTGCACCGCTTACGGTTACGGTATCCCCCGAGTAGGATGTCCACTTAAGAGTATTTGTAACCGACGGCTTGAGAGCAAGATTATCTATATAAATTGAATCACCCTTGTCAAAATTATAAAATGCCAAGCGCAATCTTCCACCCGTAACGGCGGAATTTGCATACCACGCCCAATAAACGCTGTTCTGCGAATGCGGCGTCAGCGCAATTTCTTCCGACGCGGCAACGGCATTGTCACCGTTCATAATAATAAAGCGAGCCTTAACGTTTGCGCTTTCGGTATAAATATCGGCCGATGCCGTGTATTTGTCATTGGCGCTTGCCGTGAAAGTTGACCTTGAATATATACCCTGATATGCAAACCCCACGCTCGCCGCCGAATCGGACTTCTTTTTCCCGAGGGCGGCACCCGCCACCATTTCAAGCGAAGCTTCGCCGCCGCTTACGGTTGTTGTGCTTTTAAAAATTGACGGCATAACCGTGTCCTGTCTTGAACTGTAGGCAATGCCGAAATCGGCGATTCCGCTTTCAAAATCGCCGCCTTTGATTAAATTTTGGTCGGTTGCCGAAGTGCTTACCGTTAAAGCACAAAGAAGCGATACGGTCATTGCGATAAACGTACCAATCTTTTTCATAAAACCTCTCACCTTATCATTATTTTTTAACATAATAGCAAAATTGCGTTCATAAGTCACTGGGTTTTTTCAATCAAAATCTTTGTTTTTTCCACTTTGGTCAATGCTTACAAATCACATCCGGTCAGCGCGCAATTTTTAAGGATTTTTCATAAAATATGCGTTGCTTTTTTTCGTTTTTGCTGTATAATGATTTCAAAGGAGAGACAAAATTATGATTATTTTTAAAGGCGATGACCGCCTCGCTTACCGCGATCCGACGTGTTTTTTTAAAGGCAACGAATGTCACTTGTTCTTTACCGTTTCCGAAAAAGACGGCGGCTTTATGTACAATCGTGTGGCGCACAGCAAAAGCACAAGCCTTAAGGAATGGAGCAATCCCGAATTTATCACGCCCCGTGATTGCACGCTTAATTACAGCAGTCCGGGAAACGTTATCGAGCATAACGGCTTGTTTTACATATGCGTGTGCTCATATCCGCTTCCGCAACCGTTTTCCCAAAATCATATTGCGAATGACGACGCGCGGCTTTTTACAATTTGCACAAAGGATTTCGTTTCATTTTCCGAACCGGTGCTTCTCAATCCGAAAAGCGGTATTCCGTGTGAAAAGCTCGGGCGAATGATTGACCCCTATATAATAAAAAAAGATGACATCTACCACCTGTTTTTTAAACAGAACGGGGTGTCACTTTCAACATCGACCGACTTTAAAAACTGGCACTGCGTCGGCAGAACCGACGGCGGTGAAAATGCCTGCGTCATCGATTTTCACGGGGAGTATCTTCTTATACATTCTCCGCAAAACGGTATCGCTTTTTCAAAATCCGCCGACCTTATGTCGTGGATGCCGCATTCTTTCACCACACTCGGGCAAGCTGAATGGGAATGGGCAAAAGGTCGCATTACCGCCGCATTTGCAACCGAGCTTCCGAAAGGATTCGGCTTTAAATATATTATGTTTTTTCACGGGTCGACAAACGTTTTCCCCGAAACACACGGCAACGCCACGCTTGCCGCAGTATTTACCGACGATTTTGAAAACTTTTACCGCGACCTTGAAAACGAGGTGTAATATATTGA
>CAZIQC010000027.1:0-9994 GCA_964541335.1 uncultured Oscillospiraceae bacterium | reverse complement strand
ATAAACATACCACCGCCGCCGCACCTGTACAAAACGGTGCGCTTGATTACAAGTATGTTGTGGAGTGTACCGCAACCGCCTACGATATGTCGCCCGAGGAAAACGGCGGCTACGGCGGGCAAACGGCAACGGGTGTTCCGCTGGATAAGGGCGTTATTGCGGTGGATCCGCGCGTGATACCGCTCGGCTCGAGAGTATATATAGAGGCACTTGACGGAAGCTGGAGCTACGGATACGCCGTGGCGGCGGACACAGGCGGCGCAATAAAGGGCAACAGGGTTGACCTGTGCTACAGAACGCGCTCGGAGTGCATACAGTTCGGCAGAAGAAAATGCCGTGTATATGTACTTAATTAACCGAAATATCAATAGGGGCTGTAAAAAACCGTTCGTTTTTTACAGCCCTTGTCAATATATAAAAAGCTTGCGTGCTTGCCTATACCGAGGTGAAAAATATATTTAATTGTTGACTTTAACCGCTCGGTTGACATATAATAAAAAACGGTACGGCTTAATGCGGCGATTGCACAGCCTTGAGAGGCGAGCCGTGCGCGGCGCAATATGCGTTATACGCACAGCACCACACAGCGCACAGATATGCGGCACAGGCGTGCGAATCCTCCGCCCAAAACAGCACAGCCGCGGCAACGGGAAACACCGCCGCAAGCCGCCTTGGGCGCGTCAGCGCAATGCACATTATGCCCAAAACGAAAAACAGACGCGAGAGAATGGGGATATAGTCTGTAAAAAAAAGGCATATCACTTCGGAAAAAAGCGCGCACAGCGGTATGTGAACAATGCCCGCGGGGATATGCTCGCACAAAAGCACGAAAATCAATGCTTGGAAAATCCACAGCTTTTCAAGCCCGAGAAGCAAGCATATTAAAAACGAAATCGAAAGAAATACAATGTTTTTCACGAAAATCACCCTATATTCAATAGGGGGCAAAGCCCCGTCGTTCAACGCTTCGGAAGCGGATTGTATCGCCGCCGAAAAAAGCAAGGCAAAGCTCGCCGATTTCAGGGGCGAGAAATATCTTGCTTTCAGTTATTATTGAAAAAAAGACAATATATATTCATAAAAACGAAAAGTGAGGAAAAATCAATGCACGAAACCGAAAAAGAAACGGAACGCGCAATACTGTGCGGTGTTCATACGGGAACGGGCAATATTCTTGACGACACAACGGAGCAAACCGTTGCCGAGCTCGGCGCACTGGCTGAGGCGGCGGGTGCACAGGTTGTGGGCGAAATGCTTCAAAATAAGGATCATCCCGAGGCGGATTTGTATTTCGGCGAAGGAAAGGTGCGCGAGCTTCGCGAATATGCCGAAGCACTGGACGCCACGCTTTTGATATTCGACGATGAGCTTTCCGGCAGTCAAATACGAAATATCGAAAGCTTTACGGGTGTGCGCACGATTGACCGAAGTACGCTTATTCTTGATATATTTGCCACGCGGGCAACATCTCGCGAGGGGAAGCTTCAGGTTGAATTGGCACAGCTTAAATACACACTTCCGCGCCTTACGGGAATGGGAACACAGCTTTCGCGCCTTGGCGGCGGCATAGGAACGCGCGGCCCCGGCGAAACAAAGCTTGAAAGCGACCGCCGCCATATACGGCGACGTATATCCGCACTTGCGGAAGAGCTGCGCGAGGTTGAAGAGCGGCGAAAACTGCTTCGCGTGCGACGTGATAAGGAAAATGCCGTTTGTGCCGCGTTGGTGGGCTATACAAATGCGGGGAAAAGCACGATTTTAAACAGCATAACGGACGCGGGCGTGTTTGCAAAGGATATGCTGTTTGCCACGCTCGACTCTGCCGTGCGCAAGCTTTCTTTACCCGACGGACGCAATGCCGTAATCAGCGACACGGTGGGCTTTATCAGAAAACTGCCGCACCATTTGGTGGAGGCATTCAAATCCACCCTGGAGGAGGCGGTAAACGCCGACGTGCTGCTGCACGTTGTGGACATATCCAACCCGCAGGCGGAAATTCAAATGCGGGTGGTTGAAAACCTTCTTTCGTCGCTCGGCTGCCGCGCAAGGCGCACGATTGCCGTTTTTAACAAATGTGACCTTGCGCCGTGTGATATGCCGCGCATTAAGGGAGAATATACCGATTATGTGTATGTAAGCGCGAAAACGGGTGCGGGAATGGACCGGTTAATGTGCATTTTGGATGACGCACTGCCCGGCAAAAAGCGCGAGGTGCGCCTTCTTATCCCGTATTCGGACACGAGAACCGCGGCAATATTGCACGAAACGGAAATCATAAGGGACGAAGCCTACGAGGCGGACGGCATAAAAATGACCGTGACGGCGGACGAGGCACTTTACGCCAAAATAAAGCAATACGAAGCGAAGGATTGAAAAAATGGAAAACTTGAAAATGTCGTTTGAGGTTGTGGCACCGCTTATCATAATGATGTCGATAGGAAAAATATTGAGCCTGGCGGGGATTTTTACGGAGGAGGTTATAAAAAAGCTGAACAGCGCGGTGTTTAAAACCTTTTTGCCCGTGCTGATTTTTTACAACGTGTATTCCTCGGACGTGAGCGACCTGCAAAACATACGCACGGCGTTGTTTTCCGCGGCGGTGCTTGCGGGGGCGTTTACGGTGGCAATGCTTACGGTACCGATTTTCGAAAAAGACAACAAAAAGCGCGGCGTTATGGTGCAGGGTATGTGCAGAAGTAATTTTGTTATATACGGAATTCCGCTGAGCACCTCTCTTTGCGGAGAGGGCGTTTTGTCCACGGTGGCGATAGCGGTAACGATAGTAATTCCCGTGATAAACATATTTTCCGTGGTTGCGCTGGAAATTTTCCGAGGAAAGGGAATAAATCCGAAAAGAACCGCGACCGCGCTTTTGAAAAATCCGCTCATTATAGGGTCTGTTTTGGGAATAGCGGCTTTGCTCGGCAGGTTGAGGCTTCCCGTTTTTGTCGAAAAAACAATGGCAGATATGGCAGGCGCGGCAACGCCTGTGGCACTGCTGCTGCTCGGAGGGTCGATTGATTTTTCGAAAATGAGGGCTTGCGGTCGTCAGCTCTTCGCAACGCTTTTCGTAAAGCTTGCGTTGCTTCCCGCAATAGGGTTTTCGCTTGCGGCGGCAGCGGGCTTTTCAAAAACGGACATTGCCGTGTTTACGGCGGTATTTGCCTCGCCCACGGCGGTGAGCTCATATAATATGGCACAGCAAATGAACGGTGACGACACCCTTGCCGCGCAAATAGTTGCCGTGGGAACGGCGGCAAGCATAGTAACGGTGTTTGTGTGGGTGTTTATATTAAAACAGATTGGATTGGCATAACGATGAACGATTACAAAACCGTTGCCCGCGAAGCGGAAACGGAATTTACGGAGAAAAAAAGCCGCTTTATAAGCTATGTGCGCCCGGTGCGAACAAAGACACAGGCGGAGGAATTTATAAATGAAATAAGAATGCGCCACCGCCAAGCAAAACACAATGTGTATGCGTATGTTCTTCGCGAGGATAATTTTGCCAAATATTCCGACGCCGGCGAGCCTGCGGGCACTGCGGGCGCACCTGTTCTCGATGTGATAAAAAACGAGGGACTTACCGATGTGTGCATTGTTGTGACAAGGTATTTCGGCGGAATATTGCTCGGCACCGGCGGACTGGTGCGCGCATATTCGAAAAGTGCCGCGTCCGCCGTGGCTGCGGCGGGAACGGCAAATATGCTTTATTGCAGACGCTTCCTGGTGCGGTGCGCGTATTCCGATTACGACAAGGTGTGTCGCACGGCGGAGCGGTGCGGCGCGGCTGTTGAGGAAACCGACTTTTCAAGCGATGTGGTAATGACGCTTGCCGTGCGCGAGAGAGGGGCGGAGGAGCTTTTGAAAAAGCTTTCCGATGTGACGGCCGACGCCGTGAAATGCACCGAGCTTGAGGCGGGATATTCTCAAGGAAAATTCACACAGATTTAAGTAATTTTTAAGATAAAGCACTTATAATCCGAAATGTATTATAAGTGCTTTATTTTTGGAGGTATGGCATATGAAAGAGGTTTTTAAAAAGGCGCTGTGTATCGTGCAAAAGCCGTTTCGGGCATTTAAGGGACTGAAAAAGCCGCTTAAAATTGCTTTGTGCGCGGTTTTGGTTGCGGCGATAGGCGCGTGCGGCGCAGTCGTTGTTTCGAAAAAAAAGAAAAGCAAGGGCGACGATGCCGACTCGTCGACATCGGTTGTAATGCGCGGCAGTGTAGTAAGCAGCATTACCGGCTCGGGCACGGTAGAGCCGATAGAAAGCCGCGACATTGTGCCGCAGGTGAACGGCAAGATTACATATGCCCCGTTCAACGAGGGCGATGACGTGCAAGAGGGCGACGTGCTTTATATGTTTGAAAGCACATCGGCGGAAAACACGGTTGAAAAAGCGAAAACAAGCGTTTCGAACAAAAATTCCAACATTTCCAAGGTTAAGGAAAATATATCAAATCTTACGGTACGTGCCACGGCAAGCGGAAAGGTGAGCGCCCTTAACATAAACATAGGTCAGGAAATAAGCGGCGCGGTGTGCAAAATAACGAATTACAAAAAGCAATCGGTAACAATTCCGTTTCCGAATGATGAGGTTTACAAAATAAAAGCGGGCGATGACGTAAGCATTGCCGTGGATAAATATATGATAAACACCACGGGCACGGTTGCGCGCAAATATTCCTCTTCGGAAACGCTTTCGGGCGGCGCGGTGGTATGCAACGTGGAAATAACGCTGACGGGAACGGACATTCTCGAGGAAAACACAAAGGTTACGGCAACGGTGCACACCTCGGCGGGGGATGTTGCTTCCGCTTCTTACGGAAGCGTTGAATACGAAAGCCCCGTTACCGTAAATGCCGAGCAAAAGGGCAAGGTGGCAAAGATTAACGTAAAAAACGGAGATTGGGTAAACAAGGGCGACGTAATAGCAACCCTTACCAACAGCGACCTTTCCGAGGAATTGCGCACGGCAAACCAAAGCTACAGCGAAGCGCAAATGAGCCTGTCCGACGCGCAGAGTGCGCTTGAAAAATATATGGTAACGGCACCGATTTCGGGCGTAGTGCTGACGAAGGACTATTCCGTGGGAGATACCGTGAGCGGACAGAACTCAACCACGATGATGGTAATTGCCGACCTTTCCAAAATGAAATTTACAATATCGGTAGACGAACTCGACATAGCGAAAATAGAGATAGGGCAGTCGGTAGATGTAACGGCGGACGCCTTGGAGGGGGAAGCAATAGCGGGAACGATAACCTCGCTTTCGAAAATGGGTACATCGTCAAACGGGGTTACGACATATCCCGTTGAGGTAACGATTGACGACCCGGGCGAGCTTATCCCGGGAATGAACGTGTCGGCGGAAATTATTGTGGCGCGTGCGGACGACGCGTTGTATTTGCCTGTGTCCGCGGTTGAATATTTCGGCGGAAAATACTATGTAACCGTGGTGGGCGAGCTTGAAAATATGCCCGCGAACGAGCGCGGCGAAAACGATTCTTCACGCCGTCCGAACGGAGAACGCGGCGAAATGCCCGACGGCGAAGAGCATAGCGACATACGCAAGGACGAAAACGGCGAAATGCCGCAAGGAGAAAACAAAAGCGGCGAAATACCGCAGGGAGAAAAGCGGGGCAATGCGCCGATGCCCGACGGTGAAAACGGCGAGCGCGGCGAAAAAACGGAGCAAAGAAACGCCGAAGAAAACGGCGGCGAAAAACGTGCAAGAACCGCCGCGCCCGAGATAAAGCTCAGCGGAAAGGAAGAACGCGTTGAGGTAACGGTGGGCATATCGAACGACGATTATTACGAAATAACAAGCGGAGTGAGCCTCGGGCAGGTTGTTAAAAACACTACGCAGACAACAGGCTCGTCAAGCGGTACTATGCCGGGAATGGGCGGCGGAATGCCCGGCGGCATGGGCGGCGGAATGCCCGGCGGTATGGGCGGCGGCGGAATGCCCGGCGGAGGCATGGGCGGCGGCCGAATGGGCGGAAGGTGACAAAAATGATAAAAATAACCGATATGTACAAGATATATAAAATAGGCGACATCGAGGTGCGTGCGCTTAACGGGGTGTCACTTCATATAAAGCCCAAAGAATTTGTGTCGATAATAGGTCCTTCCGGCAGCGGCAAATCCACGCTTATGAATATGATAGGCTGTCTGGACGTTGCGACAAGCGGCGACTATGTGCTTGACGGAAAGCGCGTGGAGCATATGCGAGAGGATGAGCTTGCCGCAATTCGCAACGAAAAAATAGGCTTTATTTTCCAAGGCTTTAACCTTTTGAGCAAGCTTACCGCCCTGGAAAACGTTGAACTGCCGCTTATATATCGCGGTGTGGAGCCGCGCCTCAGAAGAGAAATGGCAATGCGTGCGCTTGAGCGTGTGGGGCTGGGCGGCAGAACCGACCACAAGCCCAAGGAATTGTCCGGCGGACAACAGCAACGCGTGGCGATAGCACGAGCGCTGAGCTCGGCACCGCCGCTGATTCTTGCCGACGAGCCGACGGGCAATCTCGACTCGAAAAGCGGCGTGGAGGTAATGAAAATGCTTAAGGAAATTCACGCCGCGGGCAACACGATTGTGCTTATAACGCACGACTCGGACGTGGCACGGCAGGCGGAGCGCGTTATCCGCATTGCCGACGGGCAAATTACCGAGGATACTACCGAAACCAAGGATGTGAAATGCGAATGACGGTTTTTATGTCTTTTAAAATGGCACTGCAAAGCATATGGAGCTCCAAGGTGCGCTCGTTTTTGACAATGCTCGGCATAATAATAGGTGTGGCGGCGGTAATAATACTGGTAGACCTTGTTACCGCGACAACTCTTGAAATGCGCCAACAGCTCGAAAGTATGGGTACAAACCTCATAAACGTGAGCATAAGCCGCGGCGGCTGGGGTGCAACACGCAGCGTAAGCGTGGCCGATATAGAAAAAATCGCCGCGGAAAACGAGGACACAATAGATTGCATAACGCCGATTGTTCAAAGCCGCGGCGTGGCAAAATACGGAAACGGCAACATAACGAGCACGCTTTACGGCGTGAACGAGCATTATTCGTCAATACGCAACCGCGAAATATCCGACGGGCGTTTTCTGACCGAGAGCGATGTGGAAAATCGGGCGTCGGTTGTGATTATAGGCGAATATGTGCGCTCGGAGCTGTTCGGCACGCAAAACCCCATCGGACAGCAGATAAAAATAAACAACGAGGTGTTCAGCGTTGTGGGGCTTCTTTCGCAGAAATCGTCCTCGCTTTCGGAAGGCGGCGACGACGACTGCCTGATTATTCCGTATTCGCGCGCGACGCGCCTTATCCGAAACACCAACATCAATTCCTTTGCGGTGTCGGCAAACGGTGCGGACAATATGACGGCGGCAACAACCGCCATCGAAAGCTTTTTGTACAAGAAGTTTAAGTCGGATGATTATTACACGGTGTCGAACCAGGCAGACCAAATAGACACAATAGACGACGCGCTCGGCTCGATGACGCTTCTTATGGCGGGCATTGCCGGAATATCGCTTGTTGTTGGCGGAATAGGAATTATGAACATAATGCTTGTTACCGTAACGGAAAGAACGCGTGAAATAGGAATACGCAAGGCCATCGGAGCAAAAACGCGAACCATTTTGGTGCAGGTTCTCATAGAGTCGGCAGTTGTGAGCTGTATGGGGGGCTTGGTCGGAATTGTGCTCGGCGTGGGCGGCAGCTTTTTCACCTGCAAGGCAATGGGAATGCCGTCGGTGCCTATATCACAGCAAACGGGCGTAATACTGGGGTCGTTTTTGTTCTCCGCCGTAATCGGAATATTTTTCGGGCTGTATCCCGCAAGAAAGGCGGCGCGCCTTAACCCGATTGAGGCTTTGAGATTTGAATAAAGAGAGGATTGGTTTTATATGAAGAAAATTGCGGCACTGCTTACGGCGGCAATGCTTTTGTCGGGAATAAGCGCTTGCGCGAGCTTTTCCGATGTGGACGCGCAAACCCCCGTCGGTCGGGCGACGGAGCAGCTTGCACGGCTGAAAATTCTTTTGGGTAACGGAGACGGCACATATTCGCCGAACGATACGCTTACGCGCGAGCAGTTTGCGAAAATAGCCGTATGTATGCTCGGGGAGGAAAAATCGGCAACGGCGCGAAAATACGACAACGTGTTTTCCGATGTTACGAGCGAGGATTGGTCGAGCGGGTATATAAACTACATAGCCGACCGCAATATTATAAACGGCTATC
Organism: uncultured Oscillospiraceae bacterium; assembly: GCA_964541335.1. Classification (GTDB taxonomy): domain Bacteria; phylum Bacillota; class Clostridia; order UMGS1883; family UMGS1883; genus UMGS1883. The sequence goes on along the minus strand of CAZIQC010000027.1, from coordinate 1,735 downwards.
CGAACGGGTCGTTCGGCAAGAACGACACGATTACCTATGCGCAGGCGCTTACCGTTTTGGTGCGGCTTTTGGGCTATGACGGAGAGGACGTGTCCTACCGCTGGCCCGACGGCTACATAAGCAAGGCAGAGGCTCTGGGTATATGTGACGGGATAAGCTTCGGCACGTACGAATATCTTACGCGCGGCAACGCCGCATATCTCGTGTACAACACGCTCCTTGCCGACAAAAAGGACGGGGCGGATATTAAGCTGATGTCGGCTTCCTCGACGGAGGACGTTATCATATACGCCGATTATACGCTTGACGCTTCGATGGATGCGGGAAGCATTGCGACAACAAAGGGCACGTTTAAGCTGGCGCAATCTACCACAATAACCGACGAGGACTACGGAAGACTGGGCACGCTGTACACTGATTCGGAGCAAAAGGCGGTTGCCTTTGTTCCCGAAAAGGAAACCGTGTGTGACGTAACCGTATCGAGCGCGGTGGTAAGCGGCGACAACAAGGTTGAAATAAATTATATCCGAAACGGGCAAAGCGGCACGGAAAGCTTCTCGGGTGCGGCACAGGCATTTGAGGGCGGAAGCAAGCTGACAATGGCGACCGCCGCGGACATTTTGGAAGCGGGGCGCGAGGCGCGCCTTGTATATTCCGAGGACGGAAGCTTTGCGCGAATGCTGGTAAAGGAAAGCAAGCTTGAAGGCCCGAAGACGGTGCTCTCGGGCGGAAACGATGTGTATTCGCTGTTTGCGATTTCTCAAAGCGCGCAGGTAAACGTTGTGCGCGACGGAAAGAGCGCGTCGCTTTCGGACATAAAGGGCTATGATGTGGTTTATTATATGCGCAGTATAAACACCGTTTACGCATACAAGGACAAGGTAAGCGGCATATATGAAGAGGCATATCCCACAAAGTCGGCGGTAACAAGCGTAAAGGTTGCGGGAAATACCTACAAGCTGTCCTCGCAGACGGCAATCGGCAAGCTTAACGAAAGCACCGCCGCGGCACAGCTCGGCGAGCGCGTAACGCTTCTTTTGGGAAGAAACGGCGACGTTGTGGACGCGGTAAAAGGCTCGACCTCGCAGGCGGGTGACATAGGTATTCTTACAAGCTGCTACATTTCGGTGTCGGAAGATGAGGACACAAAGGGAGAGAGCACGCGCTACATCGCCCTGACACTTCCCGACGGAAGCGAAACCACCTATAAGGCGGATAAGGACTACACCGATTTTATAGGAAGCGTTATGAAAATAAGCCTAACGGGCGAGGTTGCCACGCTCGGCTATACACAGTCGACCAAGGCTTACGGCGCACTCGACAAATCGGCACGCACGCTCGGCTCGTACTATATTACGGAGGATTGCGAAATACTTGAGCTTGTAAAAACCGATGAAGCGGGCAATGCGGTGGTAAACAAAATCAATCTGCGCGACATTGACGCAACCTCTCTTACGGAGGATATGGTGCTGTATGTGCAAAAAAGCGGCGGTACGGGCGACATAACGTTTTTGTATCTTGACGATGTTACCAAGGCGGGGGCGTCGTTCGGCGTGGTATCGCGGCGCACGGGACAAAACAACTACACAATTCTTTGCGACGGAAAGGAAACAACCGTTAAAACGGCGCTTGCCCTCGGTGTGGGCGACGGAGTGGAGATAAAAACGGGAAACACCGTTTCGAAGCTTACAAAGCTTGCCTCGGGAAGCGTGCAGGGTGCGGAAAACGGAAGAAT
>CAZIQC010000026.1:0-10104 GCA_964541335.1 uncultured Oscillospiraceae bacterium | reverse complement strand
GAAAAACGCCGCCGCCGCGGGAATAACCATAGTGCCGACGGCAAGCGTGGGCATTGACGAAACGCCCTGGGGACGCCCGAACGGGAAAATGCTTTCGGCGGAGGAATTTAAAACGGTGGTGCAAAACGCCGCCGATATTACAACCGCACCGAGCGGTATGGTATTGCTCGACAACTGGAACGAGTACGGCGAGGGGCACTTTATAATGCCCACGGAGGGCAAGGGCTTTGACTATTTGGACGCGGTGCGCGAAGTGCTTACAAACGATGGGGAGCACACACATTCTACCCCAACCGAGGCGGAAAAGGCGGCTATGGGCACGCTTTACGACGCAACGCGAAAGCCGCCGGCGGCAAGCACGGCAACGGTGAAAATAGGCACAACCGAGCTTAAAAAATGGAATGCCGCCGAGCTTGAAAAAGAGTGGAAAAGGGCAACAAGCGACGTTACCCTCGGCACTGAAAGCCTTTTAGGCGAGGTGACGTGGCTTTGCGGCGTAACCGAAACCACGCACGCGGGAATTTATACCGACGGGCTTGACATAACGATTGACAACGTAAACTACATTGCCGTTACCGCGAAGCGCCGCTGTGCCGACGCACAGCTTAAGGTGTATTTTAAGGCGAACGGCGCGCAAGACTTTTCCGAGGAAAATTCGGCATATGCCTATGCGGGGCGCACAGGTGAGGAAGAAACCGTGTATATCCCCGTGTGGCAGTGCACGAACTGGCACGGCAAGCTTAACGCATTAAGGCTGGACGTTATAAATTCCCCGGGGAATTTTGCGATTAAAGAGGTTGTGCTTCTTTCGGGGGAAGCGGGCGACAAAATGCCCCTTTATATCGAAAACGAGAGGCAAAGCATATCACTTCCGCTTCAAAAAGAAAACGGCACGCACTACATAGGCCTTGCCGACACGGAGGCGTGCCTTGCGCTTGTGACGAGCTATGTTGCCCGAGAAGACGGCGTGCGCATAATACGCGGCGGCGAGCGGTTCTTGTTTTACAAGGACGGCACACTCTTTTCGGACGGCGAGCCTGTGAAGCAATATGCACCGCTTATTGCGGCGTGCGGCACGTATATGCTCCCCACCGAGGCGGTGGGCGACCTTGCGGGATATGACACAAGCGAGGCGGTGGACGGCATATATATGACAAAAAAGCCGCTCTATCCCGAAAAAACGTACAACGCCGCGGCAGACACCGTTGACGGAATGTGGCTTTATCGAAATCTTGCAAAAGATACCGAGTGCGAAAGCACAGATGCCTTTTGGCAACCGACAACGGACAGCGACACGGGCGACTATGCGGCGAAAATATCGAACACGGTATTTCACAGCGGCACGGGAAGCGTGCAAAAAAAGCTTAAGCGCTACGGGCGGCTGGGCATAGAAGCGCCGCTTGTGCCGCACAGGGATTATTACTTTTCGGCATGGATAAAAAACACAAGCGATGACACCGCCTCTCCGTTTTTGATTGCGGCGCGCTACAATGCGTACGACGGCGCGGGAAACGCGGCGGGCGAAACGGAAATTGAGCTGACGGACGAGCAAACGCGCTTTACCGCGGGGAATGAGTGGACGTATGAGCACAGCACGGTGCGCATAACGCGGTGCGGCGAAGAGAGTGCACGCTACCCGATGGGAGCGGCATACACCGTTTCCGACGCAAAACTCTATCTTTCGCAAGAGACCGAAACCGAAAGAACGATTTATATGGATAATTTAAACGTGAGGCTTGTGCCCGATTTTCGGATATATACGAACGCGGTTTCCCATTTGGAAAACGGGCTTATCGGAAACGAAGACGTTGTATTTACGTTTTCGGGAGATATTGACGCGCAAACCGTAACGCCCGACAAAATAACCGTGAACGGTGTGTCGGCGGCAGATTTGGTGACAACGCGTATCGAAACGGACGACGACACCCGCCGCACAAGGCTTTACATGAGCTTTAAAACACCGCTCGCAAAAGACGCGGTGCAAAAAGTAGAGCTTGCCGAGCTTCGCGATGCGTGGGGCAGAGAGGTATTGGGCGCAACCGCGGTTACGGTGAAAGGCGGCAAGCCGTACGTTACACTGCAAAAAAGCACGACGGGCGACAATGCAAGCCTTACGCTGCACAATGCGGCGACGGCGTGCGTTATTGCGGCAATGTGCGACGGCGGCAGGGTAGGGAGCGTGCAGGTATACGGCAATGCCGCGGAAAACACCCCGCTTGAATATACCGAAGCCGCAGAGGAGTGCGAGTTGCACGTGTTTATTTTAAGCGACGGGACACGGCTTACACCGCTTGCGGAAAAACAAGTGTTCGGAAAAGAAACGGTAGCTGTGGCTACGGGAAGGGAGAAATGACATTGAAAAAACTTTTTAAAAGCATTTTGACGTGCGCGGCGGGCGTGCTTGCACTTTCGGCAAGTGCGTACGCTATGCCCGATTTGCAAACGATGCTCGGCCCGCACTTTATCTCGGACGACAATTTCAGTATGGTGCAAACCTACGAAAATTCGCCGATAATAAGCGGTTGGGACGCAGACGTAAGCGGCGGCACGATACAGGCAAGCCAAACGGAGGAGTGGTTTCGCATACAGGACACAAGCAAGGTTGCCAACGTGAGCCTGCAAAAAAAGCTTCGCCGCACGGAAAACTGCATTGTAACGGCGGAAACCTCGCTTAAAATGGGAAGCTCCTCCAAAAATACGTATTTTCGCCTGAGCGGCGACTACGGCGAAAAGGACATATTTCGCCTGAGCCTTTCGGGCGGGAAAATATGCATAGCAACCGTTGACGGAACAAAGGAGATTAGAAAGTTCAGCCAAGGCGTGTTCTACGGAATAAAGGTAAAGATGGACCTTTCGGCGCAAACGTACGACTTTTGGCTTGACGGAAGCTACGTGGGCAGTTTTGCTTTCCCGAGCGACACGCACGCGATAGACTTTGCCGAGTTTGCCACAGGCGAAAAGGAGCGCGCCGACCTGTACGTGAACGGGCTTAAAATTCACACGGGGTTTGCGTTAAACGAGCAGTTTTTCGCCCATACCGACGGAAGCGTGGGCGAGGACTGGAGCGTGCACCAAGGCAGCGGCACAACAGCCGAGGTACAGCTTGTGCGCGCAAGCTCTTGGCCGGACTACTACAGCGCACACCTTAAGGACGCTTCAAGCGTGGAATATGCGGGCATAAAGCGCGAGTTTACGCCGCTTGATAAGCGGGCGGGGCTTGAATACAAGTTTGCCGTGCGTGACGACAACCAGGAGTTTGACGTGAAATGGCTCGGCGGGGAAAAAAGCGTTTTCGAGATAAGCTCGCGAAAAAATGCGCTTTACCTCGGCGGGGAAAAGGTGTACGATTATGTTAAAAACGTGTGGTACACCATTTCGATAGACGCCGACTTTGAAACGAAGCGGGCGAAGCTTTACCTTAACAATCGCCTTATTGCGGATGACATTTCGTTTGGCGGAAATAAGGTGGACGGCTTTGAGATAGCAACGGGCATTACCAAGCACGCCGAGCTTTGGGCGGATGACATTGTTGCCTACAGCGTTACCGAACCCGAAACCTACGTGCCCGTGCCGCAAAAGCGCACGACGGACGGCTACCTGGTGGGCGCGCAAACGTGCGATATGTGGCGCGACGGACAGCACCTCGGCTGGGATTATTCGCTTACACAGCCCGAAAGAATACCCCTTATAGGTATGTTTGACGACGGAAGCCGCACCGCCGCCGATTGGGACATAAAGCATATGGTTGAAAACGGTATCGATTACCGCGCAACGTGCTGGTTCGTAAGCCGCAACTACAGCGGTGACGAAGGTCCCTTAAAGATGGGGTCGAACGCTTACGGACTGCTTGAGGGCTATATGCGCGCCGAATATTCGGATATGATGAAATACACGATTATTTTCGAAAATGCCGCCTGCCAAAAGCTGGACGCGGAGGCGTTTAAGAAATATATCGTTCCGTACTGGATAGAGTATTTTATAAAGGACCCCAGATTTTTGGTTGTGGACAACAAGCCCGTAATATATCTTTACATTGCGGATTATTTCTACAAGTATCAGTGCGGGTCGGACTATGACACCGCGCGCGAGTGCCTTGATTATTTGCGCGAGGAATGTAAAAAGATAGGCTTTGACGGGTGCACGATTATCGCGTCGCGCTCGAGCCAGTCGGAAATGTATGCCGCGGATATAGGGTGCGACGGTATCTACAACTATTCGTTCAATGCGTCGGAGATGGTATCGGGGGCACAGATTGCAAACATTAAGGCGGCAAAGGAAAAAAACAACACAATATTCGTTCAGCCCACAATATCGATGGGTAACGAGGCATCGGCTTGGCTCAGGGCAAAGGGCGCAATAGCCTCGGTAGACACCTTCCGCGAGAATTTGGAATTTGCAAAGAACGAATATTTCGAAAATTACGATAACTGGACGCTTTCGCAAAGGCTGGTTATGCTGGGCACGTGGAACGAGTATAACGAGGGACACTACATAGCACCCTGCGGACGCGAGGGCTTCGGCTATTTGGACGCGGTGCGCCAAACGTTTACGGGCGTTGAAGAGGTTGAGCACGCTCTTCCCACCGAGGAGGAAAAGCGCGACTACTGTATACTGTTCCCCGAAAATCGGGCGGCGGGACTTCGCGGCGACGAGGTGACGGTGCCCGTGCGCGAGGACGTGGCAAGACGCTGGGCGGGTGACGACCTTAAGGGCTGGACCGTGGGCAAGCAGATAGAAAACTTTGTGAACGACCAAGGCTACCTCGGCGGAACGTGCGTGGATATGGACCCGAGCGTTATGTCCGAGGAAAATCTGGAGCAAAATATTGACGGCATAACCTACATTAAGATACGCATAAATCAGCTTGTTACGAGAAAAGAGCTGTCGGTGTTCTTTATTACGAACGACGACACAAAGTGGAACGAGGCAAAGGGCGTAACCCTTACATCGGAAAACGCGAAGGACGGCTTTTACGATGTTTACGTGCCGGTGTGGATGCGCCCGGGCTGGAAAGGCACGCTTAAACAGCTTCGAATAGACCCCCTTAACACAACGGGCGACTTTATGATTGAAAGCGTGGAGCTTTTGCGCGGTGAGCCGATGGATATTATAAGAACAAAGCTTGACGGCGAACTGTTGCCGCTTGTTCCCGAAACAACAAGCTCCGCCACGGCGGCAAAGCCCATTCCCGTGACGATAGACGGCAAGGTTTATATGACGATGAGTTGCTACGAGCGTTATTTCGGAATAAAGATGGTGCACATACCCGGGCTTGAAACCTTTAAGGCGGCAACAAGCAAGGCAATGCTCGAAATCTCCACCGTGGACGGCACGGCACGTATCGACGGAAATGCAGTGGGCACGATACCGCTTCAAATGTATAACGGGCAGTATGTGTTCCCCGTGCGCGAGCTGATGACGCTTCTCGGCTACGAAGTTGATTGGGACGGCGAGAACTGCATTGTGCTTGTGACAAGTCCCGCGCCCGAGGAAAAGGCGGCAAACGCCGACCCCGAGGGAACATTTAACTTTAACGAGGACGAGGATATGCAGGGTTGGACAAGCAACTCGCATATTTCAAGCGCAAGCGTTTCGGACGGAATACTGTATATTACAAGCAAGAGCACCGACCCGCAGCTTAATTTAAGAAACATAAGCCTGGACGCTTCCAAATACACCACGCTGAAGCTGCGCATAAAGAATATGACAACGTCCAACCTTTGCGAGCTGTTCTTCACAACGGATAAAGACTCAACCCTAAATGCCGCAAAGAGCTTTAAGATAACCATTGACAGAAGCACGGACGACTTTGTCGAATACGAGGTAGACTTGAAAAATTCCGCGTGGACGGGCAATATCACAAGCCTTCGTCTTGACCCGATGACGGCGGCGGGCGATATGGAAATAGACTACATTATCCTGTGCGAATAACCGTGCAAAAATCGGGAGGAGATAATTTATGAAACGAATATTTGCGTTTGTGCTTGCGCTGACAATGCTTGCCGCGCTTCCCCTTGGCGGAAGCGCGCAGGCACAGCCCAAGCTCGAAATCGAAAAAAACGACAAAACAAAGGGCGAGGTAACTTTAAAGTTGCAGCTTGAAAAGGGCTTTGCCTATGCGCCGGTGCTTATACGCGTTATAAACGAGGAAAAGGGAGAAGACATTTCAAGCCTTGTGTGGGCGGAGCAGGTGCGCGCCGACAAGACGGGACTTGTGAAAATTACGCTTAACACCGCCGGCTACGACACGGGCGATTATATTTTCGCGGCAGACGTCGACGGACGCACGAGCAGCCTTAAAACCGAGCCTGCACTAAGGATATACAGCGCGGCGGAAAAAGACGACATATGGAAAAGAATACAAAACAAAACCGAGGCAGACCTTGTGTGGGTGATAAAAAACAGGGGAGAGTACCTTGAGCTTGACACCGCAGGTTACAACTCGCTCGGCACGCAGGAGGCGCAGTTTTTGAAAAACTGCCTCGACTGCACGTATTCTTCACTTGATGATTTTGTGAAAAAATTTAACATCAACATCGACCTTTGCGGATTTATCGGCGCAACGGACGACGCGGCGCACACGCTTGCAACGGATATATTCAAAAGAATTGCAACGGATAGCTCGCCGGCGGTTAAGGCATACGGCGAAAACGCGGAGGTTAAGGCGGCGGCACTTGCCGCACTTGTGAGCAACGGCGCAACGCTTACGGCGGACAATTTCAAGACAGTGTTCGACACGGCGGTAATTCTTAAGGAGCTTGCGCAAAGCACCGAGCTGTGGACATCCTACGAAAGCGTTTTGAAAAAATACGCCGCGGAGATAAAAATTACCGACACACTTACGGCTTATAACGCAAAGGCAGACCAAGCGGGCATAATAAACCAAATGATAAGCGTAAACGGCGACTTTAAGGCTTTAACGGACGTGCAGAGTAAGTTTGCCGCACTGGTGGCAAGCGCGGCGGACGCACTTTCAGGCGGCACGGTAACGACCACCCCCTCCGGCGGAGGCGGCGGAGGCGGCGTAAAAAGACCGACGACCACAGTTTCGGGAAACAATACGACCGAGAGCACATCTGCCACGGGCTTTAACGACACGCACGCCACCCCCTGGGCGGAGGAAGCAATAAAATACCTTGCCGACAGGGGCGTGATAAACGGACGCGGCGACGGAAGCTTTGCCCCGAACGATTTTGTAACGAGAGCGGAGCTTGTGAAGCTTTTGGTGTGTGCGTTTAACCTTGACATAAAAACGGCTATGAGCGTTTTTAACGACGTAAGTACAAGCGACTGGTTCGCCGCTTATGTGACGACGGCTTACCAAGCGGGCATTGTGCAAGGCATAACGGAGGACACTTTCGCTCCGAACGAGCCTGTTACAAGACAGGATTTGTGCACAATGGCGGCAAGACTGGCGCAAAATGCCGATGGCGCGGGAAGCCTCTCTTTTGCGGACAGCGCCGACATTGCCGAATATGCGCGGGGCGCGGTTTCCTATATGGTGGGCAAGGGAATTGTAAACGGTATGGAAAACAACCGCTTTTGCCCGACGGAGCGCGCAACACGTGCACAAGCCGCAAAAATTCTTTACGGAATGATAAAAACGGGGGTGTAATTTATGACAAGGAAAATACTTTCGGGCATTTTGATATTGACCCTTATATTATCGGCGGCAATGTCTGCGGGAGCGCAAATTTCGCAGGAAACGTGCAACGACCTTGTTGAGGCGGTTTTGCCGAGCGAGGCGACCTACGGCGGGGAGGAAACGGTTACTCGCGGAGAGTTTGCCGAGCTTTTGGCAAAAATAGCCGGCGTTGAGGGGACGGAGCTTGCCGCCACACTCGAAAACCTTTACGCGCTGAGGGCTATCGGTAAGGACGTGGCGGGGTCTTTTCGCGAAAACGAGCCGCTTTGCTATGATGACGCACTGCTCGGACTTTTGCGCGTGGCGGGCTTCGGCGAAATAGCCGACCTTTCGGGCGGATTTCCCGCAGGGTATGAAAAGCTTGCAATGCGATACGGCGTTGTGTGCGGAAAGGGCGGCAGTGAAAGCCTGAGCCGCAACGACATTTCCGCGCTTATATACAACGCAATGTATATGCCGTATGTCGAAACGGTTTACAACAGCGGCAAACAGGAGTATTATATAAACGACAACGAGTATGCGATGCGCACCCTGTTCGACCTTGAGGAGCACGCGGGCGTGCTTACTGCGTGCGGCGAGGTGAACCTTTACTCCTTGAGCGGATATAAGGATGACGTAATAGCTTTAAACGGTGCCGTGTTTAAATGCACATACGCAAACTGCGCGGATATGCTGGGAAAATACGTGACGGCGTTTTCAAAGAGCATTGACGGAGAAAGAACGGTGCTTTTCGTTTACGAGGACAGGCGAAACACCGTTACCCTGATAAACGCGGACGACGAATTGGAATATAAATCGGCGGGCAAGTATTACACATATACAGAAAACAAAAAGAAAAAGCGCGAGGAAATATCGGGAGCACACATTTTGTACAACGACCATCTTCCGCAAAGCGCGGCAAGCTTTCAATATGTGCCGAACAACGGATATGTGGAGCTTATCGACAACAATGCCGACGGCAAAACAGACGTGGTTAAGATATACAACTACGAAAATTATTATATAACGGGCATTGTGCAAGAGGACGACGGCGCCACCCTTTACGGCGACGGCAAGGAGGCGGTGCGCATTATCGACGGCGAGGACACGGGCAACACCCTGCTTTACAATGCGGACGGGAAGAAGCTTAAGCTTAAGGAGCTTTCCGAGGGAACGGTTGTGTCGGTGTTTTCGTACAAGTCGGGAGCGGTGCACAAGGCAACAAGGCTTTACTCGGCAAAAGAAACGGTGAAAGGCTACGTGACGCTGATTGACACCGACGAGAGCGAAATAACCGTGGAGGAAACGGTGTATAAATACGACCCCGCATTGCAGGGCGAGGTTTTAAAGCTTATGGCAGGCACATATCGCAACTTTTACCTTGATTTTAAGGACAAAATTTCGTATATTGCCCCCGAAACGGCGGACGACAAAAACAAGGGCGTGGGCTACATTGTAAAAACGGCAACGAACGGCACGCTTAAGCGCGGAATGGACATTAAGCTTTTCGATTCGAGTGGGGAAATGCGTATTCTTACGGCACGCGAAAAGCTTTATGTGGACGGCGACCTTAAAAAAGGAATGACCGACATCGAAACCGCCCTTACGGGAAAAACGGGCATTGCGGCATATACGATGTATGATGACGGGCGCATACGCTCGGTAGACTTTCCGTCGGATAAAAATTATGCAAACAGCGACACCCTAAACCCGCTCGACCACCTTATGCACACGGGCGGAGGAAGTAGCATAAGAATAAGAACAAAGGGCAGAATTTGGGGCGGAAATATGGTTTGCAACGACAATGTACGCATTTTCGTTTTGCCGGAAAACCCCGAAACGGCGGACGAGGCGGAATTTTCCGTAAAGAGTGAGCTTTCGGAGGTGTTTCGCGACGACGGTACGTACGATGTGGAGTGCTACACCTACAACAACAACGGCATAGGCGTGGATTTCGTTATGTATACGCTTAAGGGCACGTGGATGGAGCCGACGGCGCTCACTTATGTGGTGAAAAGCATACGCCACGAGATGGGCAGTGACGGAAGCTTTGTGCCGACGCTGGAGCTTATGAGTGCGGGCGGCAACGTAAAGTACAAATGCGCGGACAGCTCCGTAACGGAAAACGTGACCACATTTGTGGGCGTGAGCCAAAGCAATACAAAGGGCGACCCGTGCGCCGCACCGCAAAAGGGCGATATTGTTAAAATAGCGCTTAACACGCACGAGGAAATTACCGACATACGAATGATATACGATTACAGCAAAAACAGCTTTACCGAGGTAAAGGGAACGGAATATTTCTCATCGTCGCACATAGTGCGCGGGATAGTTTACGACAAGGCAAACGACATTGCCCTTATGGTAAAGCGCACCGACGCAACAGACATCGAAAATGCGGATAATTCCGAATTTGAGGCATTTAAGCTTTCGCTTTTCAGAATAATAAGCGTGGATAAGGACGGCGAGGCAAAGGTTGT
>CAZIQC010000025.1:1251-10536 GCA_964541335.1 uncultured Oscillospiraceae bacterium | reverse complement strand
GGTTCCCACGGCGGGGTCTTGAAAAACGCGTGCGATTTTTTGCGCGCGGCGGTAGTTTTTTTGCCGCGTGATATCCTCGCCGCACAGGACAACGCTTCCGCCGTCAATCGGAATATCGCCCGAGATAATATTTAAAATTGTGGTTTTGCCCGACCCGTTCGAGCCGACAATCGCCGCAAATTCGCCCGCGTTTACCGAAAGAGAAAAATCGTTAAACAAGATTTTTTCGTCAACGGTGTCGCGGTTAAATGCTTTGGAAATATTTTTCAGCTCAAGCAACGTCTTCACCCCGTTTCAAAACAAAATTATTGATACACAGCGTAATTATAAACAATACCGAAATTATAAGGTTAAGATCGTATGCCTCAAAGCCGACGCTCAGCGCAATCGATATGCACGCCTTGTAAATAATCATTCCTATTATAACGGCTGTGGTGGCTTTCATAAAGGTAACACGGCGAAAAACGGCACTGCCGATGATAACCGCCGCCAAGCCCATAACCACCTTTCCCGTGCCGCCCGCCACGTTAAAGCTGAGGGTGTTTTGCAGATTTACCGCACCGGAAAGCGCAACAAGCCCGTTTGCAAGCGAAAGCCCGAGAATTTTAACACTGCCGGGATTTTTGGCAAGAGAGGTAACGAGCTTTTCATTGTCGCCCGTGCACCTCAGCAAAAAGCCCGACTTTGTTTGAAGGTATAAATCAAGCAACAGCTTTACGCATACGATAATCAATAAAACCGTACACAGCTTAATATATACCGAATGAGTGCCCGCGGGAAGAATGTTCGCAAAAGATGTAAAAATTGTGTCCTCGCCGATAAGACTTGCCGTCGGCTTGCCGACAATGCGGTAATTAACCGAGTAGAGAAGCGTCATCACCAGTATTCCCGACAGAAGGTCTTTTATTTTAAGCTTTACGTGAAGCACACCCGTAAGTGCGCCGGCAAGCATACCCGCCGCAAAGGACAGCGGCAACGAAAGCCACGGGTTAAGCCCCGCGGTGATAAGCCGCGTGGCAACCGCACTGCCGAGCGGAAACGTGCCGTCTACCGAAAGGTCAGCAAAGTCGAGCACCTTGTAGCTTATATATACACCCAGCGCGAGAAGCCCGTACACAAGCCCCTCAAGAAAAATTCCCAAAACAATATCCGTCATAACAAAACCTACTTTCGATAAGGGGCAAAGCCCCGTCATTCAATGCTTCGGCGGTGGATTGCACCGCCGAATAAGGCTTATTCGCCCGTTTTTTCGGCGGTTTGCGCAAGTGCACCGTCAAGGCTGACGCCAAAGCGCGCCGCAACCGCCGTATTTACCGTGAGGGTGCTTTCCTTAATCGTTTCAAACGGGATTGAGGATATATCCTCGCCGCCGAGCACGCGCGCCGCCATATTGCCCGCCTGCTTGCCGAGGGCGAAATAATCAAGCCCGGCGCAAGCCATACAGCCGTTTTTCACCTGTTCTATTTCCGAGCCGAACACGGGAATGTTTTTATCGTTTGCCTTTTGAAGAAGAAGCGCCAGGTTGTTGACAACGGTGTTGTCGGTTAAGTTGGAAATACAATCCACATTGCCCAAAATTGCGTCTATCGCTTGCGAAACCTCTGCCTCCGTGCCGATACCCTTTTCAACTATTTTAAAGCCGTATTTGGGAGCAAGCCGCTTATACTCGGCAATGGTACTTACGGAATTTGCCTCCGACGTGGTGTAAAGTATGCCGACGGATGTTGCCTCGGGCAAAAGCTCGCGTATAAATTCAAGCTGACGCTCCACGGGCAAGCGGTCGCTTATGCCGCTTATTCCGGGAGAGGGCTGTTTGTCGGACACCGCAAGCTTTGCCGCAACGGGGTCGGATATGGCGTTGAACACAACGGGTATACCCTTATCCGTACAAGCGGCATAAAGTGTTTGTGCGGAGGGTGTTGATATGCCGCACACAAGGTCTTTGTTACCGTTGGCAAAGGTGGAGGCTATCTGCTCGGCAACAGCGGCATCGTTTTGCGCCGATTTAAAATCAATGTCGATATTTTCGCCGTCGATATAGCCGTTTTCGCGCAATGCCTCGATAAAGCCCTCGCGGCAGTTGTCAAGCGACGGATGGTCGGCTATTTGCGTAACGCCGATTTTAAGCACCTTTTCTTTGCCCGCCCGCTCGCCGCAACCGCACAAAAGCAGAGCCGCCGCCGAAAATATGCAGGCAAGGCGTGTAACGATGTTTTTCTTTTTCATATAAATACCCCTTTCGAAAAATAAAAAATCCCGACAGCATATACACTGTCGGGACGATTAAACTAACCGTGGTGCCACCCCACTTTGAAGCCGAAGCTTCCTTAAACGGCTACTCCCCGCAGGGATATAACCTGCGCCTGTAACGTGACGCACACGTCGACAGCTACTTGAAAAACCGTTCACCGCCGCTCCTCAAAGACCCATTCGCAAGGGTGTCGCGCACCGTACCTCACACCAAGCGACGGCTCGCTTTCCGCGACAAATCCAAGCTACTATTTCTTATCACAGGATTTAAAGCAACATCTTTTTAATACATATTATCACCGTGAGAACCGATTGTCAACAATTTTTTTGAAAATTCGGCACACAAAAATCGGTGAAAGCCACTTTTAAAATCTGAAATCGCGCTTGCCGCCGTGAATGTTTTCGATATATTCGGCGGCAAGGCGACGCACCTTTTCGTTGGGAATGGTGAGAAGCTCCTTTTCTATAAGCTTTTCGCCGAGCTTGCGCGTAGGCTCGCTTGCGTAATCCTCAAGATATTCTTTTAACGTAATGAGTGCGTTGGGATGACAACAGTTGGAAATTTGCCCGTTTTTTAAAAGCGTCATAAATCGGTCGCCTGTGCGCCCCTCGCGGTAGCACGCCGTGCAAAAGCTCGGTATGTAGCCAGCGCTCATAAGCCAGTTGACAACCTCGTCGAGAGTGCGCCTGTCCGACACGTCGAACTGCTCGGTGTCGTGCGGGCGCTCTTCCTCGCAATAACCGCCGACCGATGTGCGCGACGCACCGCTTATTTGCGACACGCCCAGGCGAATAACTTTCTCGCGAAGCTCGCTGCTTTCGCGCGTGGAGATAATCATTCCCGTATACGGAACGGATATTCGGATAAGTGCGCAAAGCTTGGCGAAAATTTCGTCGCTGATACCGTTATCGAAAGCGGCGGGGTCGATATCGTCGGCCTTTTTAACGCGCGGCACGCTTATTGTGTGCGGACCTACACCGTGCACCGCCTCAAGATGCTCGGCGTGCATTAAAAGCCCTGCAAACTCGTAGCGATAAAGCTCCAAACCGAACAGCACGCCCAGCCCGACATCGTCTATACCGCCCTGCATTGCGCGATCCATCGCCTCGGTATGATAGGCATAGTTATGCTTTGGCCCGGTGGGGTGGAGCTTTTCGTAGCTTTCTTTATGATATGTTTCCTGAAAGAGAATGTATGTGCCTATGCCCGCATCGTGAAGCTTTTTGTAGTTTTCGACGGTGGTTGCGGCAATGTTTACGTTGACGCGGCGGATTGCGCCGTTTTTATGCTTTATCGAATAGATAGTGTTTATACATTCGAGAATATATTCTATCGGGTTGTTTACGGGATCTTCGCCGGCTTCTATCGCAAGGCGTTTATGCCCCATATCCTGCAATGCAACAACCTCGCGCACAAGCTCCTCTTGCGTAAGCTTTTTTCGGGCAATGTGCTTGTTCTTTAAATGGTACGGACAGTATACGCACCCGTTTACGCAATAGTTCGACAAATACAGCGGCGCGAACATTACAATTCGGTTGCCGTAAAAATCCTTTTTGATTTGCTCGGCAAGGTCGTATATGCGTGCCGTGCGCTCCTTGTCCTCGCAGGCAAGCAGAACAGACGCCTCCCGATGGGTAAGCCCTTTTCGCAGTGCCGCCTTGTCGATAATTTCGTCGACAAGTGCAAGATTGTTCTTATTTTCGTCGGCATAGCGAAGCGTGGCGGTGATTTCCTCGTGAGAGATAAACTCCTCGGCCTTGAGTGATTTTACATTGTACAACGGAAAGACTCCTTTCGTTGGGGTCAGAAAATGCTTCCCCCGCAGATAAATTTTACGAAATATATTTTAACACATAAGCGGCGAAATGTCAAATTTTGCGTTGTAAATTTGCGGCGTTATGCGAAAACGGAATAACGCTATTCAAAAAAAGCTATTCCCAAACGGAAAAATTTGTGGTATTATGTAGTCAGAGAAAAGAAAGCGAGGTTGCTTATTATGAAAACATTCGATCAGTGGAACGGATTTGAGGGACGTATCTGGAAAGAAGAGATAAACGTTCGCGAATTTATCCAAAAGAATTATAAGCCTTACGACGGTGACGAGAGCTTTTTGGCAAAACCCACACAAAATACGGACAAGCTTTGGGAAAAGCTTCAGGCACTGCAAAAGGAGGAGCGTGCAAAGGGCGGCGTGCTCGATATGGACACGAGCATTGTGTCAACGCTTACGTCGCACGGTCCGGGGTATATCGGCGAGGATACAAAGGATATGGAAAAGGTTGTCGGCTTGCAGACGGATAAGCCGCTCAAGCGCGCGTTTATGCCTTTCGGCGGAATAAAGATGGCGGAGCAGGCGTGCGAAACAAACGGCTACACGCCCGACCCCGAGTTGCACAAGATATTCACGCAGTACAGCCGCACGCATAACGAGGGCGTTTTCAGTGCGTATACTCCCGAAATGAAAAAGGCACGTCATAACAAAATTATCACGGGCTTGCCCGATACGTACGGTCGCGGCAGAATTGTGGGCGATTATCGCCGTGTGGCGCTTTATGGCATAGATGTGCTTATAGAAGAAAAGAAAAAGGATTACAACAACTGCGGCGACGGCGTTATGACGGATGAAATAATTCGCCAGCGCGAGGAGCTTACGCTTCAAATGAACGCACTGCGCGGCTTAAAGGAAATGGCGGCTCTTTACGGGTTTGACATTTCACAGCCCGCCAAAAACGCGAGAGAAGCGGTGCAATGGCTTTATTTCGGATATTTGGGCGCGGTTAAAACGCAAAACGGCGCGGCGATGAGCATAGGGCGCATATCCACTTTCCTTGATATTTACATCGAGCGCGACCTTGAAAACGGAACAATAACCGAGAGCGAGGCGCAAGAGCTTATCGACCACCTTGTTATGAAGTTGCGTATGGTTAAATTTGCGCGTATTCCGTCTTACAATCAGCTTTTCTCGGGCGACCCCGTTTGGGCAACGCTTGAGGTGGGCGGTATCGGCGTGGACGGAAGATCTATGGTAACGAAAAACGATTACCGTTTCTTGCACACGCTTGAAAATATGGGACCTTCTCCCGAACCTAATTTGACGGTGCTCTACTCTTCGAATTTGCCCGCGGCGTTCAAAAAATATGCGTCGCACATTTCGATTGAAACAAGCTCCGTGCAGTATGAAAACGACGATGTAATGAAGCCCGTATGGGGCGACGATTACTCCATTTGCTGCTGTGTGTCCGCTACGCAAACGGGTAAGGAAATGCAGTTTTTCGGTGCACGCGCAAACCTGGCAAAGTGCCTGCTTTACGCAATCAACGGCGGTGTGGACGTAAAAACGCGCGAACAGGTGGGCCCGTGCTATCGCCCGATTACGGCGGAATATCTCGACTATGACGAGGTTGTGGAAAAATACACCGCAATGATGGATTGGCTTGCGGGCTTGTACGTAAATACGCTTAATCTTATTCAATATATGCACGACAAATACTACTACGAGGCTGCCGAAATGGCTCTTATAGATACCGATGTGCGCCGAACCTTTGCAACGGGTATTGCGGGCTTTTCGCACGTGGTAGACTCACTTTCCGCAATTAAGTATGCCAAGGTTAAGGTTATCCGCGACGAAACCGGCATTGCCGTGGATTATGTAACGGAGGGCGACTTCCCCCGTTACGGAAACGATGACGACCGTGCCGACGACATTGCGCTGTGGCTTCTCAAAACCTTCCTCGATATGATAAAGAAGCGCCACACCTACCGCGATTCCGAGGCGACAACGTCTATCCTTACAATCACGTCGAACGTGGTTTACGGCAAGGCCACCGGCTGTATGCCCGACGGTCGCCGTGCGGGAGAGCCGCTTTCCCCGGGGGCAAATCCGTCCTACGGTGCGGAAAAGAACGGACTTTTGGCATCGCTCAATTCTGTGGCAAAGCTTCCGTACGAGTGGGCGCTTGACGGCATATCGAACACACAAACGATAAGCCCCGACGCACTCGGACACAGCGAAAAAGAGCGCATAGATAACCTTGTAAACGTTATGGACGGCTATTTCGACCGCGGGGCACACCACCTTAACGTAAACGTGTTCGGTACGGAAAAGCTGATTGACGCGATGGAGCATCCCGAAAAAGAAGAATACGCAAACTTTACAATTCGCGTTTCGGGATATGCGGTTAAGTTTATTGACCTGACAAGGGAGCAACAGCTTGACGTAATAGCGCGTACGTGCCATAAATCGATGTAAAAAAATAAAAGGGTTGTACCTTAGAGGCTGTAAAACGTGTTTTACAGCCTCTTTAAGAAAATACGGAGGCTTTTGGCGACACCTTTAATTTACGGGGGTTTTTATGAAAGGATATATACATTCGTTTGAAACATTTGCCTCGGTTGACGGACCGGGGGTGCGCTTTGCGGTATTTATGAGCGGTTGTCCGCTAAGGTGTAAATACTGCCACAATCCCGATACGTGGGTGCGCGGCGAAGATGCGTATGAAGCCGAGGAGGTGCTTAAAAGAGCACTGCGCTATAAATCCTACTGGAGAAACGGCGGCGGAATTACGGTAAGCGGCGGCGAGCCGCTTATGCAACCCGAATTTGTGACGGAGCTGTTCGCCCTTGCAAAGAAAGAGGGCGTAAACACCTGTCTTGACACATCGGGCATAATGTTTGACGAAAAAAATCCCGCCGCACTTGACGCGCTTCTTAACGTAACGGACTTGATAATGCTTGACATAAAGCACATTGATGAGGGAAAGCACATCTCGCTGACGGGGAAATCGAACAAAAGCGTGCTGGCGTTTGCGCGGCATTTGTCCGAAAAGGGCGTGCCCGTGTGGATACGCCACGTGGTTGTGCCGGGCATAACCACGGACGAGGGCGAGCTTTATTCCCTGGGGAAATTTATCGGCACGCTTAAAAACGTGAAAAAAACGGAGGTACTGCCGTATCACTCGATGGGAAAATACAAGTACGAAAAGCTCGGTATCGAATATCCGCTTTCGGATGTTCCCGATACGGATAAGGAGCAAGCCTCGCACGCGTATTCGATAATCGAAAAAGGAATAAAGGACGCGAGGTAAGGTTTTTTTTACGATATTTTATCACCGAACGCGAAAAAACGGTACGAAAACAATCAGAGAAGAAAATTTATGTTGACAAACGGCGAAAAAAGAGGTATCATAAGCGTAGATTTTTCGAAAGGAGCAGGCACGATGAACGCAATATCACTTGTATTCGAAATAATTATAATCAGCGTCGTTATTCTACCCGTCATTACGGGCTTTGAGAATAGCGCTGTTTGTCGTGCAACGGAAAATCGAGCGTAAGCTCTTTTTACGGTATGGGTGAGAAGCCTGCGGCAATTCGGCGCCGCAGGCTTTTTTGATAAAGAAAGGATGAAAACAGATGCGAATACTCGGTATTTCGGATATTACATTGGCAACGGAGGCGACAAAGGGACTGAGCTTTAAAGAAAAGACGGAAACGGCAAAGCAGCTTGTGCGCGCCGCCGCGGATTGTATAGAGCTGTCGCCCGTTACGGGAGCAAGGGCGGACGCGGTGCTGTACCACACGGTATCGGGCTTCGCCGACTGCGAGCTGTGCTGTCCGATAAGCACCGACGACGGGCGTGTTGCCGCGGCACGGGAGGCACTTAAGGAGGCAAAGCACCCCGCGGTAAACATATGTGTGCCGGTATCGGTTGTGCAGATGGAATACATAGGTAAGAAAAAGCCCGCCGCAATGCTTGCCGCACTCGGAAATACGCTTGCCCGGGCGCGCGAGAATTTTGATGTGATAGAGGTTTCGCTCCTTGACGCAACGCGTGCCGACGAGAGCTTTTTGCTTGAAGCCGTTAAAACTGCGGCGGAGGGCGGCACAACGCGCATTACCGTGTGCGACGACGCGGGCGATATGCTCCCGCGAGAGTTCGGGGAATTTATTTCGCGAGTGATTGCCGCGGCTGAAAATGTGAAGATAGGCATAAAATGCAGAAACGATTTTCATATGGCGGCGTCCTTTATGACGGAGGGCGTAACGGCGGGCATAGATTATATAAAGACAACGGCTGTCGGCAAGGAGGCGGTGTCGCTTCGCACGGCAACGGGCATTGTCAAAACAAAGGGCAGTGTGCTCGGGTGCGCGTGCAATGCGGATATGACGGTGCTTGACAGCTGTGTTGACAAAATTGCCCTTATTTTTGAGGGGAACGCGCCGCACGGCACAGACTTAAAGCACATCCCCGCGGCACTCGACAAAAACGCCGACATAGCGGAGGTTGCGCGCGCGGCAAAGGAGCTGGGCTTTGAGCTTGGCGGCGACGACATCAGCGCGGTATATGCCGAATTTAAGAAAACAGCGGAGAAGAAAGCCGTTACCCTGCGCGACCTTGACGCAATCATTGCGGGCTGTGCAATGCAAGTGCCGCCCACGTTCACCCTGCAAAGCTTTGTTGTAACAAACGGCAATGTTATAACGCCGATGGCGAATATAACCATTAAAAAGGGTGACGAGCAGCTGCTCGGTTGCAGTGTGGGCGACGGACCTATCGACGCAGCGTTTCGCGCAATAGAAAAAATCGTCGGAAGCCGATTTGAGCTTGACGATTTTCAAATTCAAGCGGTTACGCACGGGCGCGAGGCGCTCGGCTCGGCGGTGGTAAAGCTGAGAGCGGACGGGGTGCTGTATTCCGGCAAGGGAATATCCACGGATATTGTCGAGGCAAGTATTGCCGCATACATAAGCGCGCTCAATAAAATATACTTTGAGGAGGCTGTTAAATGAGGCTGTCCTTTTCGACAAACTATCAGTCGTTTGACATTGAAGCCGCCGTGCGTGCCGCGGCGGAATACGGCTACGACGGGGTGGAAATTCACAATATAAACGAAATGCGCGGGGCGGACATTTCCGACATACGTATGTGTATGGCACGGCACAGGATTAAAATTGTGTGTATAGATGTGCCGAGCGACATTTCAAACCGACCCGAGGAAGCTTTCTCCGAGCTTTCGGCGGCGGCTGTGGTGGCGGCG
>CAZIQC010000025.1:0-1241 GCA_964541335.1 uncultured Oscillospiraceae bacterium | reverse complement strand
ACATACGTATTCATTCTTCAAAAGAAAAAAATATGCGCGAATTTTTAAAGCGGGCACTTCCCGTTGCGCGTAAAAACGGCGTAGTTCTTTTGGCGGAAACCTTCGGCGAATATGCCGATACCGCAAAGCTTCGACATCTTTTGGAGGAATTTGCCGCAGACGAGCTTGGCGCGGTGTGGGATTTTTACCACCCGTACCGCACAATGGGAGAAACGCCAGACGTTACGGTGAAAAACCTCGGCGCATATATAAAGCACATTCATTTTAAAGATTCAAACGATGACGGAAGCTTCGCCCTTGCGGGCGAGGGAAGCGTGCCGTTTGACGGATTTATGCGTGCGCTTCGCTCCGTCAATTTCGACGGATACATTTCTCTTGAATGGAACGAAAGCTGGGAAGAAGAGGTTGGCTGTGCCGAAATCGCACTGCCGCATTTTGTAAGCTTTATGACAAGGTTTGACGAAACCGCCACGGCGGGGCGCACCTTGTACGAGAATAAGTCGCACACGGGAAAATTTATCTGGAAAAAGGACACTCTTATCGAAAAAACGTTTTCTCAGGTGCTTGATGCCTGTGTGGAAGAATTTCCGAACCAAACGGCAATTCGCTACACAACGCTTGATTATACGCGCACCTATTCGCAATTTCGCGACGATGTGGACGAATTTGCCCGCGCGCTGGTGGCAATGGGCGTAACGGCGGGAAGCCACGTGGCGGTGTGGGCGAGCAACGTGCCGCAGTGGTATATCGCATTTTGGGCGGTTACGAAAATCGGCGCGGTGCTCGTAAGTATGAACACGGCATATAAAATACACGAGGCGGAGTATTTGTTAAAGCAGTCCGACACGCACACCCTTATTATGACGGAAAGCTACCGCGACTCAAACTATCGGGAAATTATGCAAACGCTTTGCCCCGAAACAGCAACCCTTGAAAGCGGAAAGACGCTTCACGCAAAAAGGCTTCCGTTTTTGCGAAATATCATTACCGTGGGCTTCGAAATGCCCGGCGGCGTAAAATGGGAGGACGCGCTTCTTCGCGCAAAGGAAACCCCCATCGAGGAGATACATCGGCGCGCGGCGGCGGTAAGCATACACAGCGTGTGCAATATGCAATATACAAGCGGAACAACGGGCTTTCCCAAAGGCGTAATGCTGACGCATTACAACATTGTCAATAACGGAAAATGCATTGGCGACAGGATGGACCTTTCAACCGCCGATCGTATGATGATTCAAGTG
>CAZIQC010000024.1:0-10577 GCA_964541335.1 uncultured Oscillospiraceae bacterium | reverse complement strand
ACCTCCAAACAATATATTTTTAAAATTCTTTTATAAAACGCAGTATTATATCCGAGCTTTTTTGTGCGGCAATGCGCGCAAACGTCGGATAATCCATTGCGGCACCGTCGTTTGCGCCGTCGGAAATCGTGCGCAGTACCGAAAACGGCACTTTGTTTACAAAACACACCTGTGCAATTGCCGCACCCTCCATTTCACAGGCAACGGCGTTGAAAGTTTTTTGTATATATTCTTTTTTTTCGGCGCTTGCGACAAAGCAATCACCCGAGGCGATAATGCCGCACAGAGCGTTTACGCCCTCTTTTTTTGCGGCGCGGCACAGCCTTTCGGAAAGTGCCTCGTCCGCACAAATGCGCACAACGTTTATTCCCGAGATCAGCCCCACGGGATCGCCCAGGTGCGACGTGTCCATATCGTGCTGAACAAGTGCCGTTGCCACGGCGGCGTCAAGTACGCCCAGCTCGGGGCAAAGTGTGCCCGCCACACCCGTGTTTATTATACATTCCGCCTTATAGAGAAGAAGCATTGTTTGCGCACAAATTGCGGCGAAAACCTTGCCTATTCCGCATACGGCGCATACAACCTCTTTTTCGCCGATGAAGCCGTGCGTGTATTTTATGCCGCTTACGGTGCGGGAGGTGGGGTTTTCCATTTTCTCCGCTATTTTTTCGATTTCTATTTCCATTGCGCCTATTATTCCTATCATAAGCTCACCTCAATCGTACATAAAGCTTTGCTCTCGCGAATTTAATATGTCGAGAAAGCGCGCACATTCTTTTTTTGCCGCGGCAAGGCTCAGCTCGCGCCAATTTCCGCATTCCGTTTCGCTTGCGCCGAAAACCTCGCCCGTGTGGTCGATTGTTTTTTTCAAGCAGATTTTCAATTCGCGAAGCACGGCGGCGTTGTCGGAATTTCGCACAAGCAAATAAAAGCCCGTGCGACACCCCATAGGTCCGAAATATATTACGTTCTTTCCAATATCGCCGCTTCGTATAAATGTGGCTATCATATGCTCAACGCTGTGCATGGTTACATTGTCCATATAATCTCCGCGGTTGGGTCTTCTCGTACGCAAATCGTAGGTGGTAACGTCGCCATCGGTGCGCGAAACGTATATCCCCTCGCGCAGACGCGTGTGGTCGATTTTAAAGCTGGCTATTTTATCGGGCATTTTATCCTCCTTAAAGCTCAAAGTCGAGCGGGTCAAACATTGTGGTATCTATTCCGCGCTTGCGCGGCGTTCTGTGCGCAAACGGGTTAAAGGCGTATTTTCGGCACACAAAGGACGCCTTAACGACACCCTTGTACTTACATTCGTATGTGCCGTCTTTTTCGCATACGTGCTTGCAGTAGCGACAGCTCCCCGACGGGGGCGTTTTTTTAAAAAGCATTTCCGTCACCTCGCATACCGTCGTAGGAAACCTGTGCGGCTTCCTCGTCCATATTGCACTTCAGTCTGTAAAAGGGCACTTTTTCGAGCAAGCTGTTTAAAAGCGTAAGCAACGCGTCCATTTCGCCCTCGTTGTTGGTGCGCAGTGTTTGCACAAGCATTGTGGGAATTGCCTCGGCGGCGGGAATTTTGTTTATAACGTTTTTTTCGCCGCGTTCAAGAATACATATTCCCGCAATCGGCACAATGTCGTTTTCGCCGTAGTTTTCTTTTCCCTGCCAGGGCGTTCCGCACACAAAAAATTTGCCGTTTATTTCCCGTATGAGCGGCTTGTCGCCGTTTATTATGCGGCATTTTTCGCCGAAGCGTTTTTTCCAAAGCTTTATGTGCGTGGTTTTTCCCGTGCCGCTGAGTGCCGTAAAAAGGTAAGCCCTGTCATCCACGCACACCGCGGCACAGTGAACGAGCATGGCATTATAGCCGAGAGCCTTGCGGCATATTATGCGGTAAAGCTCCAGGGCTTCTATGTATCCGTCCGAAAAGGACGGATCCTCCGCTATTTTCGCGGCGAGTATTTCGTCGGGCACTTCCGCCGAAAAATCCGCCGTTGCACCCGTTACGACGTAATCGCGGCAAAGCGTGCGCACATAGTCGAATTTGTTTTTCACGTCTATTACAAGGTTCGCTGTTTTAATAAGCATAACCGTACCTCCGTTTTAAATATCGTTTCGCACAATATCGTCGTAGGTTTCGCGCTTCACGGCAAGACGGCTTTCACCGCCGCGAAGCATTACAACGGGCGGACGCGGAATTCGGTTGTAGTTCGACGCCATAGAGTAATTGTAAGCCCCCGTAACCTCCACCGCAAGTATATCCCCCGTGGCGGGGCTTGCCAATCTTATGTTTTGTGCGATAATATCGCCGCTTTCACAGCATTTGCCCGCAACGGTACACAAAAAGTCAGGCTCGGCGGCGGCGCGGTTTGCGATAATTGCACCGTATGCCGACTTGTAGAGAGCATAGCGCGGATTGTCCGTCATTCCGCCGTCAATGCTTACGTAGCTTTTATAACCGCGAATTGTTTTTACGCCTCCAACCGTGTAAAGAGTAAGTCCCGAATCGGCAACAATGCTTCTTCCCGGCTCAAGCAGTATTTTCGGTACGGATATACCGCATTGCGCGCACTTTCCCTTTATGTGGCGCGCAATATCGCAGATGGTTTTTTCAATATCCAAAACAGGGTCGGTCGGCACATAACGCACGCCGAAGCCTCCGCCGAGGTCGAGCACATCCGCCGACCACCCCGTTTCCTCGCGAATTTTTTTGATAAAATCTATCATAATGTCGGCACTGTCGCAAAAGGTTTGTCCGTCAAACACCTGCGAGCCTACGTGGCAATGAAAGCCCATCGGATTTATCGCTTTAAGAGTGAGCATATATCGAACCAGCTCTTCCGCCTGCCCCGTTTCTATCGGTGTGCCGAATTTGGAATCCACCTGTCCGGTGCGCACGGCCTCGTAGGTGTGCGTATCTATTCCGGGAGTTAAGCGAAGAAGCACATTTTGCCTTATGCCGCGCGCCTGTGCGGCGGCGTTCAGGCGGTCAAGCTCGGCTTTGCCGTCGCACACAAAACACCCCACGCCGAAATCGAGTGCCGTATCAATCTCCTCGGGCGTTTTGTTGCTTCCGTGAAAATACACCTTTCCCATCGGAAAGCCCGCAAGGTGTGCAGTGTACAGCTCGCCGCCCGAAACCACATCCACACACATATTCTCGTTTGCCATAATGCGATAAATTTCCTTAAAGCTCAGTGCTTTGCTCGCATACAGCACATCTCCGCAGTCAAAGTGCTTTTTTATTGCGCGCT
This sequence comes from uncultured Oscillospiraceae bacterium, assembly GCA_964541335.1. Classification (GTDB taxonomy): domain Bacteria; phylum Bacillota; class Clostridia; order UMGS1883; family UMGS1883; genus UMGS1883. Next base: position 7,320 of record CAZIQC010000024.1, on the reverse strand, counting down.
TGTACGTTGCACATCTTTTTCGCAGATTGTCTTCATCTATCAGGTAAAGCGGCGTTTTGTATTTTTTTGCAAGCTCTACGGTGTTTTGCCCCGCAAAAAGCAGCTCGCCGTTTTCGTTTACGGTTAAATTGTCGTGCAGCATTTTGTAGCCTCCAAAGTGATATATCATATATTCTATAACGTTTTGGCGCATTTGGCAACATAATTTTGAAAAAATACCCGTTTTAATTGAAAAACAGCGATTGACAACCTTTGTCGAACTGTGTTACTATACAATAGAACAGTTTTCTTGCTGTATTTTTATTATGGTGAGGTGTTGTGTAAATTGGCACAGCAGGCTATTATCGAATTAAAAAACATTTCCAAGCATTTCGGACAGACCTATGCGGTGGACGATTTCAACCTAAAGATAAAAAAGGGCGAATTTGTCACGTTTTTGGGACCGAGCGGTTGCGGAAAAACAACCACACTGCGGATGATTGCGGGCTTTGAAATGCCGAGCGAGGGGCAAATTCTTTTAAACGGGAAGGACATATCGCACCTTCCGCCGTACAAACGCCCCGTTAATACCGTTTTTCAAAAATACGCGCTGTTTCCGCATATGGACGTTTACGAAAATATAGCTTTCGGACTTAAGCTCAAAAAAATTCCCCACGGCGACAAAATGCGCCGCCTGACGGAACGAGAAATCGACGAAAAGGTGCGCTCCGCACTTAAAATCGTTGATTTGGAGGAGTACGAAAACCGCGATATAGACACGCTCTCCGGCGGACAGCAACAGCGCATAGCCATTGCGCGCGCCATAGTAAACGAGCCTGAGATTTTGCTTCTTGACGAGCCGCTCGGCGCGCTTGATTTGAAAATGCGCAAGGATATGCAGCTTGAGCTTAAGGAAATGCACCGTAAGATAGGAATAACATTTATATATGTAACGCACGACCAGGAGGAGGCGCTTACGCTGTCCGATACGGTTGTCGTAATGAAAGACGGCAAGGTTCAGCAAACGGGCACTCCCGAGGAAATTTACAACGAACCCGAAAATGCATTTGTCGCAAACTTTATAGGCGAAAGTAATATTTACAGCGGCACGATTACCGCGCCGCGCACGGTGCGTTTTATAAACAATACGTTTAACTGCGTGGACGATTTCCCCGTAAACGAAAAGGTGGACGTGGTAATTCGCCCGGAGGATGTGTATCTTTCCGAGGATATTGACGGCTCTATGACGACGGGGCGCATTGTGGGCAAGATATTTAAGGGCATACATTACGAGTATATTCTTATGGTCGGCAGAAACGAGCTGGTTGTGGCGGATACGCGCAATCTCGAGGAAAACCGCGAGTACGGGATAAACATATCGCCCGACGGGATACACATAATGAAAAAAGAGCTTCTTGCCAATGTGTATGATGACGCGTATATCGACAAGAACAATTGCGTTGTAATTTCGGGCGCGGCTTTCCCGTGCGACATTACACAGCTCGTGCCGTCCTCGCACGTTGATGATGACGGGTATGTGGTAGGGGCGGACAACACGCGCTACGACTTTACCGACGCCTCCGTTACGGCAAGCATATCGCTGGACGCACCCGAAATTCTGGACGATGCCGAGGCGGGCATTGTAAGCGGGGAAATTGTGTCGATTATATACAAGGGAGACCATTATCAGCTTACGGTGAGAACGCCCGAGGATGAGGATTTTGTTCTCGATACGGAATATACATATGACGAAAACGACCTTGTCGGAATTAACGTAAAAGCGGAGGACATTTCGCTTACCCTCAGGGGGGAGGCAAAATCTTATGCAAAAAATTAACCCCTTTTCGCGCAAAATGCTTGCCGTTCCGTATGCGGTGTTTATGCTTTTGTTTGTTATAATTCCGTTGCTGCTTACGGTGGGCTATGCCTTTACCGATGCCGACGGAAAAATGACGCTTGAAAATTTCACCTCGTTTTTTAAAAGCGTGCATAATATAAACACGCTCACGGTCAGCCTTTTTATCGGGCTGGCAAATACCGCGCTGTGCCTTTTGATAGGCTACCCCGCGGCGTATTTCCTGGCAAAAAGGGAAATGGGCTTCGGCAGGGCAACGGTGCTTTTGTTCGTTATGCCTATGTGGATAAATTTTGTTTTGCGTACCGCGGCAACGCGCGACCTTCTTTACTCGCTCGGCTTAAACGGCGGCGAGCATCCGTATGCTTCCACAATGATAGGTATGGTGTACAATTATTTGCCGTTTGTGATTTTGCCGCTTTATTCGGCTATGCTGAAAATGGATAAAAGCCTTATAGAGGCGTCGTACGATCTCGGCGCAAACAAAGCGGAAACCTTTGTAAAAACAATTCTGCCGATGACTATGCCCGGCATTGCCTCGGCGGCGTCGATGGTATTTATGCCGACTATGAGCAGCTACGTTATAAGCGATGTTATGGGCGAAAGGAAGCTGTCGCTCATAGGGAACTGTATTCAGCTTTATTTTGACCAGGGGCTTTGGCATATGGGAAGTCTTGTTGCGCTTATAATGCTTGTGTTCATTGCCGTGGGAATGTTTTTTGCCGGCGAGCGCGAGGAAAATCCGAGAGGAGGCTTGTGGTAATGGAAAAAAACGAGAAAATGACGTTTTCGAGGTTTTTGTGTAAATTTTACATCTACATTCTTCTTTTGCTTATGTATGCGCCGATACTTTTGCTCGTCGTGTACAGCTTTACCGACACGCACGTTATCGGTAAGTGGCGCGGGCTGAGCCTGCATTTGTACAGGTCGCTTTTTTCGGACACGGAGATAATGCACGCTTTTTTTAACACGTTTGCGGTTGCGATTTCTTCGGCGGTGGTTTCAACAATTCTCGGCACCTTGGGTGCAATAGGCATACATTATTGCAATCGCCGTGCGAAAATGCTTATGGAGGGCGTAAGCCAAATCCCCGTTATGAATGCGGAAATAGTGACGGCTCTGTCGCTTACGGTTATGTTTGTGTTTTTTTCGGTAACGTTTAATTTTGTTACGCTTCTTATAGGGCACGTGGTGCTTACGCTTCCGTATGTGGTGCTTTCCGTAAGACCGAAGCTTGTGCAGATGAATGCGGATATATACGAGGCGGCACTCGACCTCGGCGCAACGCCGCGGCGCGCTTTGCGTAAAATTGTGCTTCCGGATATAATGCCGGGGATATTCTCGGGCTTTATTTTGGCGATAACACTCAGTCTTGACGATTATATTATTACCGCGTTTACGCGTGACACGGCATTTCAAACGCTGAGCACGTATGTCTACGGCGTTACGAGCAAGCGCGGAACCCTGCCGCCGTCGCTTCGTGCGCTTACAACGGTGATAAGCGTTATCGCATTGATTGTGCTTGCGGCGGTGAACATTCTCGGAAAAGGAGAAAAAGAGGAGGTGCGCCGATGAAAAGATTGCTTGCGGCGGCACTTTTTGCCGCACTTATACTGCCGTTTTGCCCGAGAGCGCTTGCCGCGACGGAAGTTTTGCGCGTGTATAACTGGCAAGACTATATCGACGACGGCAAGGACGACGACGGCGTGCAGACGGAAAAATCGGTTATGCAGCTTTGGGAAGAGGATTATTTCGCCCGCACCGGAAAAAAGGTGCGCGTGCAGTACGATACCTTTGAAACAAACGAAACAATGCTCAACACCCTGCGCACGGGGAAAACGTCGTACGATCTTGTTTGCCCGTCCGACTATATTATTCAGAAAATGATTGCGGCAACAATTTCCGGTACGGACGACAACATATCCGTAGAAGAGTTTGACGTTGCGAAAATGGAGAATTATCAAAAATACGTATCGCCGTACATTGCCGATATTTTCGACAAATACGGGTGGACGAAATACGCCGTGGGCTATATGTGGGGCACGGTGGGATTTTTATACAATCCCGCCAAGGTGGACAGAGGCGACGTTTCCACGTGGAGCTTTCCGTGGAATACAAAATATCGCAACCGTATAAGTTGTAAGGATGTGTCGCGCGACGCGTACGTTATGGGTGCGCTTTACGTAAACCGCGATAAGCTCTCAAAAGCCGTAAAGCAATGGGAAAGCGGCACTCTTACGGATGAGGAGCTGAAAGCGACCGTAAATGCCGTTGCCAATGCCACCGACGACGAAACAATAAAAGCCGTGGGTGAGGCACTTACCCTTATGAAAGAAAATATTTACGGCTTTGAGGTAGACTCCGGCAAGAGCGACATCGTTTCGGGAAAAATCGACGCAAACCTTGTTTGGAGCGGCGATGCCGTGTATGCTATGGACCTTGCCGACGAGGAGGACGACAAAAGGCTTGAATACGTGATTCCCGAGGAGGGAAGCACCATCTGGTTCGATGGGTGGCTTATGCCCAAGGGCGCGAATACCGAGCTTGCGCAAGATTTCGTTGACTTTTTGTGCCGCCCCGAAATTGCCGCGCGAAACGTCGGATATATCGGCTATTCAAGCGTTATCGCGGGCGACGATATCTTTGATTTTATACGCGAAAGCTACGGAATTGAGGACGGTGCAATTGAATACGACTTAACCTATTTTTTCGGCGGTACTCTTTCGAACAAGTATTTGAGCGCGGACGGTCGCGCCGTTATTAAAACAGACAGCACGCACCGCCAGCTTGCCACTCTTTACCCGAGCAAAAGGCAAACCGCGAAACTCGGTGTTATGGAGGATTTCGGCGAACGTAACGAAAAGGTGCTCGAAATGTGGTCGGAGGTGAAAAGCAATTCCGTGTCGGCGCTTTCGTACTTTACGTTTGCGCTTATAGCTGTGTTGCTTTCGACGTTCTTTATATTCAATCAGCGAAAGAAAAATATTCGCAGGCGAAGGATTAAGCGCCTGCGCGAAAAAAACAAATATTAAGGAGAGATTTGTATGAAAAAGACTTTAGGCGGATTTTTGCTTGCTTTTGCGTTTCTTTTCGGCTTGCCTGCATACGCAAGCGCCTACGGGGTGCAAATTGCTCCATTCTACACGCAAATAGGCAGTATGTCGGTTGATAACAGGTATGTGAAATACCCGCTTATTACTTATAACGACGTTACCTATTTCCCGATGACGTACGATTTGTGCCAAATGCTTAACCTGCGAACGGGCTTTGATAAGGAAAAGGGGCTTTATATAGCGTCGCTTCCGACTTGGATTTATTCCGAAACAGAGCCGCAGCCCTTCGGTGACTCCGCCGTGAACAAGCGCGGGAAAAAGTATGCGGCAACCTCCGTAAATTACCCCGTATATCTTAACGGTGTGCAAATAAATGCCGCCGGTGACGAAGCTTATGTTCAATCGGACTACCCGCTTCTTAATTTCCGCGGAATAACATATTTCCCGATGACGTGGAAGCTTGCGCACGAGGAGCTGAATTTTAACATAAACTGGGATGAGGAAAACTATGCGTTTTACCTTACAAGCGGCGACAAATACGACACAATGCACCCCTACGAATATGACGAAGACGGGCTGTACCTCGAAAAATGCGTGGACACCTACAGCGAGGAGCAAAACGAGAACGGGGACACCGTCTGGCATCGCACAGGCAGATATTACGACTATTGCAAGCTGAATTATGCCGACGAAAGCATTTCGTTCCTCGGTCGCTTTGACGGTGTACAATCCTTTTCGAAAAATATGTTCCGTTATGTGCGAGAGTTCGGAAGCTGCCTTACCCCCGAACCCAAGACCGTCGAGTCCAAGCTGTATGCGGGAGATACCTTTTTGTACGATTTCGGCGAAACCACCATCTACAGCACCGACTGCCGCGAATACGTGTTCGACGATTGCAGCCTTATAACCGCAACGGTGCAAACGACCAATGCACCCGCGCCGTATACGAAATACGAAGAATACTGGTTTCTCATAAAGAACGACACCGTAACAAAGCTCGACATAAATCCGCTGTTTTTCTTTAACGGCGCGGTTAAGTGCGAGGACAAAATCTATATTATAACAAACGGCTACCGTCCGGTGGGCAGCGGCAGATGGTCGACCTCCGTGTCAAATATTTTTGTGCTTGACGGCGCGGGACAAATAACCCCCCTGACAGACTCCTTCCCCACGCTCAACTCTATGCAAGCAATCGGACAAAACGGGGATTGTCTTTATCTTGAGGGCATATGGTACGAGGTTGACGAGCTGCACCAAGTCGGCGTTTCGGTTGTCGATAAACCCATCAGCGTGGTAAACAGCGGCTATTACGAATACAATATGAAAACGGGGGAAATGACAAAGCTTTATCCCTACGTTTACGGAAATCCCTATCTTACAAATGACGGACGGCTGTATCTTTTTACAAAGAACGCTTGCGAGCAACGGATTGTGAATCTTTTAACGGGGAAAATAATTCCCATGAAATGAGTTAAATGCGGCAAACCTTGCATTTGCGGCTATGCGGATATTCGTTTTATTCAAACCGAATTGCGGGAAAACACATTTTCCGCAATTCGGTAATTTTTTTGAAAAAAAGGTTGACAAGCCGTAACAACTGTGGTATCATAGTATGCGTGTCACGGGCGGTTTGCCGCAGGGCGATTGTCCGTCAACAAAATAAGCTGGTGTAGCTCAATTGGCAGAGCAGCTGATTTGTAATCAGCAGGTTGTAGGTTCGAGTCCCATCACCAGCTCCAGGGAGAGTTCCCGAGTGGCCAAAGGGGACAGACTGTAAATCTGCTGCTTATAGCTTCGGTGGTTCGAATCCACCCTCTCCCATATGCTGGTATAGCTCAATTGGCAGAGCAGCTGATTTGTAATCAGCAGGTTGTAGGTTCAAGTCCTATTACCAGCTCTTAAAGCTCATTGCATTTGCAATGAGCTTTTTTGTTCTTATCCGGAAAATCAAAGTATACGATGACATCAGACACAGAAACAAGAACTGCCTTTATCGGGTAAGCGGATATATGAAAATTCTTGTTTGAATTTTCGTACCCCTTCCCTATTAAGCGGATTTTTAGTAACTACCGCAAAAAAAAGCAAAAATACATCCGACTTCCATTATCGGAAGTCGCAGCCTGTAGACAAAAGGTCTGTAGGCTGCCTGACCGTGAAAAATTGAGGCGGATTTTTTCACCCCAACTATTAACAAAGAACAAAAAAGCACCGAAAGCATTAAGCTTTCGGTGCTTTTTCAGCGGAGAAGGAGGGATTTTAATAAATACACTTTTTAAGGATAGTGATATATAGAATAATTGTAACTCTTTTTCCCTATTAAAACCAAATATTTATTTAAAAATACGGCAGATAGAAATATCTGTCTTTTTTCATACCCGAAAACAGAAAGGAAAACAATATGCAAACAAAAAACAATGAGCAGTTATGCCCGAA
>CAZIQC010000023.1:0-10707 GCA_964541335.1 uncultured Oscillospiraceae bacterium | reverse complement strand
CAATGCTTTCCAAAGAAATATATTCGTTTCTTCTCATTCTTGTCAAAATGTTTGCCGATAAATTAGAACCTTTCATTAATGCGGCAGATGTAATACCTCTGTCAATAAGTTCGTGAAAAAGTTTGTTATAACTGATAGACATAGCAATTCTCCTTCCTACAGCCAATATTGTATCACAAATTCGTGAAAAAATCAACTGTTTCGTGAAAAGATTTGGTTTGGTATGTTTCATTCAATCGACAAAATATAAATTATGTCATAAAAAAATTTAGTGTTTTAACGGGATATTTTCAGAAACTTTAGGGGTCTCAAAGCAATCGTTCCACCACTTGGGGGCGTCGTTTTATCGGTTGACGCTTCTCTTTCGCAAAAAGACTGCAAGCCCGCCATTTCGGCAGACTTGCAGTCTTTTTGCGAGCTGTTTTCCGGAGGTCCTTTCCTCTAAATCGTATTCAATGAAACAAGCTTCGCTTTGCATTTATCCCATCGGGCGGAATTTTCGACAATCAGCCGCCCAAATATGCTTTTTTGATATTGTCGCTTTCGGAAAGCTCCTTGCCCGTTCCCGAAAATGCGATTTTGCCGTTTTCGAGAACATACGCCCTGTCCGATATTGCAAGCGACTTGCCCGCGTTCTGCTCAACAAGCAAAATCGTTGTGCCCTCGCGGTGAATTTCCTTTATTATATCGAAAACCTGGTCAACAAGCAAGGGCGAAAGTCCCATCGACGGCTCGTCGAGCATCAGCAGTCGCGGGTGCGACATAAGTGCGCGCCCCATTGCGAGCATTTGCTGTTCTCCGCCGGAGAGCGTTCCCGCGATTTGATTTTTGCGTTCTTTAAGACGGGGGAATTTGTCGTAAATTCCGTCGATGTCTTTTTTTACCGCCTTTCCGTCGTTTTGAATGTATGCACCCATCAAAAGATTTTCGTAAACGGTAAGCTCCTGGAAAATGCGCCTGCCCTCGGGAACTTGCGTCATACCCATACGCACGATTTTGTGCGACGGCACACGGTTAATGCTTTGTCCCTCGTACGTAACGCTTCCGTTTTTTATCGGGATAAGTCCCATTATGCTTTGCATTGTGGTTGTTTTGCCCGCGCCGTTTGCGCCGATAAGGGTTACGATTTCCCCCTCGCGCACCTCAAAGCTTATTCCCTTTATTGCCTGTATTACGCCGTAATACACCTCTAAATCCTTTACCTCAAGCATTGCCACACTCAATCACCTACTTTCCTATATAAGCCTTAACAACCTCCGGGTCGTTAAGTGCGTCGCTCACCTTTCCGGAAACAAGCGTCGTTCCGAAATTGAGCACCGTAACCTCATCGCATAAGCCCGACACAAACTTTAAGTCGTGCTCGATGAGAAGAATTGTCATATCGAATTTGTCGCGTATAAGGCGCACCGTTTGCATAAGCTCGGCTGTTTCGTTGGGGTTCATTCCCGCGGCCGGCTCGTCAAGCAATAAAAGCTTGGGGTTTGTTGCAAGTGCACGCGCAATTTCAAGCTTGCGCTGTTTTCCGTAAGGCAAATTGCAGGCAAGATTGTTTCTTTCGTCCTCAAGGTCGAAAATGCGCAATATCTCCTTTGCGCGCTCGCGCATACGCTTTTCGCTGTCGAAATGGCGCGGCAGTCGCAGCATACTTTCTATCGGCGTTACTTTAAATTCGGGGTTGTTGTGCAGTCCCACAAGCACGTTTCTTATAACGCTCATATTGTTAAACAGGCGAATGTTTTGGAACGTGCGCGCTATGCCCTTGTGATTTATTGCTTCCTGCGATTTCCCCGTAAGGTTTTCCCCGTCGAGGAAAAATGCGCCCGTTGTCGGCAAATACACCCCCGTGAGCATATTGAAGATGGTTGTCTTTCCGGCACCGTTCGGTCCGATAAGCCCGTAGAGCTGTTTTTTCTTTATCTTAAGGTTAATATCCTGCGCCGCTTTAAGTCCGCCGAAGGAAATTCCGAGATTTTTTGTTTCAAGCAAATATTCACTCATTATTGTTTTCCTCCTTTGTCGGGCTTTTTGGTGCTTGTTTCACCGCTGAGTTCCACAGATAAAATGGTATCCATCTCTATCTTTGTGGGAATTTTGTCCCAGCTTGCGGCATCGTCCTTTATTTTCGCACGCTGTTTTTCCGGGTTTTCGTTTTTAACAAATATTTTTTCCACTGCCTTACCGAGCTTTATCAACAGCTTTTTCGGGTTGATTTTATCCTTTATTCCCGCAAGCGACGGCGCATTGTTAAACAAAACAATCGTTATGAGCACAAGCGCATATATAAGGAATTTAAGCGCGGCAAGGTCGCCCGAAAGATGTGTTGTGAGCTGAAAGTTGATGTAAGTGATAAGCGTTGCCGCTATAATCGACCCCGTAACGGAACCCATACCTCCCAGCACAACCATAACGAGAATTTCTATCGAATAATTGTAAGAAAAGAACGAATACAAAACAGGCGTTGCGTAATGTCCGTATATAACGCCCGCCACACCCGCAAAAAACGCCGATATGACAAACACCGCCAGCTTGTAAAACGTTACGTTTATACCCATTGCCTTTGCGGCAATTTCATTGTCGCGTATTGCCGTAATTGCGCGACCGTGCTTACTTCTGACAAGGTTTTGCACCAAAATGAGCGTGATAAGCACCACAACAAGCGCCACAATGAAAAGCTCCGGTCCGTACTTAACCGTGCGCAGACCGAGCGCCCCGCCGAAAAGCTTAAGATTTTTAAACACCGTGCGCACTATTTCACCGAAAGCAAGCGTAACTATCGCCAAATAGTCGCCCTTAAGCCTGAGTGCGGGAAGTCCTATAATAAGACCGAACACCGCCGCCAAAAGTCCGCCGATAAGCATTGTTATGACAAGCACCGCCAAAGGCGACGGAATGAACGAATGTAATATGTTTGCCGTAAAGCAACCCAAATATGCGCCCACGCACATAAATCCCGCATGCCCGAGGCTGAGTTCGCCCAAAAATCCGACAACCAGGTTGAGCGACACCGCCAGTATCACGGAATAGGCAATCTGCGTGATAAGGTTTGCGGTGGAGCGATTAAGATAACCCGTGTACATCATAGCCGCGGAAATTATCAAAAACAATGTCACACCGATGTAGTTTATATAGTGCTTAAGCTTAAAGCTGTCTTTTATATTTCGGAAATACTGCGTCATATCAAACTTTCTCCCTTCTTTGCTTGCCCATAAGACCTGTCGGCTTAAGCAAAAGTATGATTATAAGCAACGAAAATTCAAATGCCGTCGTATACGGCGCAAGCACCGGTATACTGAGCGAAAGCTTTTCGATAAGACCTAGCAGCACCCCGCCTATCATTGCCCCCGGAATAGACCCTATACCGCCGATAACCGCCGCCGTGAAGGCCTTTATGCCGGGCATTGAGCCGAGTGTGGGGCTTGTACTGGGGATTTGCATAAGATAAAATGTGCTTGCAAACGCCGCCAACGCCGAGCCGATGGCAAAGGTTATCGTAATTATCTTGTTTACGTTAATTCCCATAAGCTGTGCCGCGCCTCTGTCTTCCGACACGGCTATCATTGCGCGCCCCGTCTTCGTGCTTTTTATAAAAACGGTAAGCGCAACCATCAAAATCGTGCCTATAACAAGCGTAAGCAGTGTTGCCCCGTTCACCTTAAGCCCGAAAACCGATACGGAATTAAAGGTGTAGAGCTTAACGGGGCGCGACTTTGCCCCGTAGATAAGCTGTGCCACACTTTGCAAAAGATAGCTTACGCCGATTGCCGTTATCAGCACCGCCAGAGGCGACGCACCGCGAAGAGGCTTGTATGCCAGCTTTTCCGTTAAAACACCGAGCACCGTGCAGACGACTATCGACACAAGGACTGCGACAAGCGGTTGTCCGCAAAGCGCAATAGTGGTGAGAATGGCATATGCGCCCACCATTATAATATCACCGTGAGCAAAGTTTAAAAGCTTGGCGATACCGTAAACCATTGTGTAGCCCAGCGCAATAAGAGCGTATATGCTCCCAAGGCTCAGCCCGTCGATAAATGTACTCATAAAATACCCCTTTCCGCATTGTGCGTTCCGTGACAAAATTTGTGTTTTATTTCACGGTACGATGTTTTTCCCGTGATAGAAACTTTTGGCTGGACGATTTTCGCCCAACCAAAAGCACAGTACAATATTAAAATTTACTCAGAATTAAAACTCAAGCTCTACAATCTGCGGAGCCTTTGCGCACGCACCCGTTTCGTCCCAAGTCATTTCTCCCGTTACGCCCTCAAAGGTAAAGTCGCCCGTGAGAACTTCAACCAAAATGTCGCACAGGTCGGTCGCGCTTATCGTAACGTCCTTAACGTCCGCCTTCTTCATAGCCTCGAAAATTGTCATAATCGCGTCGTAGCCGTCAGCCGCAAACTGGTCGGGCTCTTTGTTGTATTCCTTTTTGTATGCCTCAACAAAAGCGTGTGTTTTCTCGCTTGTGCTGTTTACGTCGAACGGAGTTATATACTTAACCTGGTTTTTAACGGACGCATCGATTTGTCCCGCAATGCCGTCAAGCCCGTCACACCCGAAGAGCACCGCCTTGCAATCCTTTGCGGTTGCCGTTTTTGCGATAAAGCCCGCCTCCGTGTAGTAGATGGGCAAAAAGATTACGTCACAATCCTTAAGCGCCTCAACCTGAGTGGTGAAATCCTTTTTGTTTTCCGCGTCGAAAGTCTGTGTTTCAAACTTTGTGCCGAGGTTCTTCATCTCTGCCTCAAACGCCTCGTAAATGCCGTAGGAGTAAGCGTCGCTCGTGTCGTAAATAGCACCGATTTTCTTATAATTTTTCGAAAGCTCCTGTGCCGCAAGCACACCCTGGTCGGGGTCGCCGAAGCAAACGCGGAACGCGTTGGGACGATCCTCGATAACGTTTGCCGCCGAAGCCGACGGTGTAAGGAAAAACACATTGTCGTCAACCGCCTTTGAAGCAAACGAGTCTGCCGAGCCGGACGTTACCGAGCCGATTGATGCCTGCATACCCGCCTCGTAAAGCGTATCGTAGCCCGTTGCCGCATCCGCCGCGGTAGCCTTGTCATCTTTCATATCAAGCTTAAAATTGATACCGTTTAAGCCGCCCGCCTCGTTAATCTCGGCTATTGCAAGCTTTGCACCCTCCTGCACGGAAATACCGTACGCGGAAGCGTCACCCGTGAGAGGGCCCGTGCCCCCGATAACAAATTCCGTATTCTCCGCCGTGTAACCGCCCTGTTGCTTGCCGCAGCCCGCAAAGCACGCTGCGCAAAGTGTTGCCGCGGTAATAACCGCCAGTATTTTCTTCACAGTAACCATCTCCATTATCTGTATTTTACCTTAACAGTTTACACTTTTCATTATGATTTGTCAATAGCAATATTTGCTCAAATCAAGGATTTTCTCTTTTTATTTTCCTTTTTTTTGCGTTTTATGCGTTAAAACCGTTGCCGAACGTGTATCCCAAGGCGGCGATTTCGGCTCGCACTGCTTTTAAATCCTCGCGATAGGTCATTCCTATCCATTTGTCGGACGATTCGAGCACACGCACCCGCGCATTTTCCTCATTTATCAATTCCGCCACGAAGGATGGCAGTATGTACTCGTCCTTTTCGGGGTTTTTCATATTTTCGAGAAATCGGCAAAAGCCGCGCTCCATTTTATCGAAAATGTCGGGCGTAAATCCCCACAAATTCATCGACACCCGCGTATTCGGTGCAAGAGGGGTGTTTTTGTCGATATTGTAATGCTCTTCTATTTTCGCAAGGCAGCCGTCCCTTATGTCGCACACGCCGCGAGTAACCGTACCGTTGTCGCTGAGTGTTTTTTCAAGCTCGTAGGCAACCATACACATCTCGTCGGAGCTTTCAAAATGTCGCGCCACAGCACCGTATGCGCTCTTGCCGTAATAATCGTCGGAATTGATAACCGCAAACGGTTCATCGATACATTTTCTTGCGGCAAGCACCGCCTGCACCGTTCCCCACGGCTTGGTGCGCCCCGCAATCGACGGTATTTCGCACGGCAAATCGTTCCCGCGCTGAAACGCATATCCGATGTCCGCGTGTGCCTCCCAGTGCTTTCCGATAAGCGCGCGAAAGTCCTTCTCCATTTCAGGCTTTATTACGAAAACTATTTTTTTAAAGCCTTGACACAGCGCGTCATATACCGAATAATCGAGCAGCAGCTCTCCGTGCTTGCCCACCGGCTCAATCTGCTTTAATCCTCCGAAGCGACTGCCGGCTCCCGCCGCCATAATGAGTAGCGATAAATTTTTCATTGCACCAAACCTCCCTCGCTTGTTTTCCCGTCGTTTACCACTGCGTGCCCTGTTTTTGCATTTTTTCGGGCGTAAGCGGTGCGTTTGTCGGCGAACAGCCCGCAAAAAGTGCCGTGCACAGCACTGCTGCCGCGATAAAAAATAAAACCTTTTTCATACTTTTCCCCTTATATTATTTATTATATAAAATATTTTCTGTCCAAGCTTCTGTAGCCTATTGCCTCCGCAATATCGAGCACGCTTATGTCGCGGCGTGCCTCGGTGTCGGCAATGGTGCGCGCAACCTTAAGTATACGCGTATAGGCGCGTGCCGTCAGTGAAAGCGTGTCGAACGCGTTTCTCATCATTGCCGCCTCGTCCGTGCCCAAGCCGCAGTACTTTTCCGTAAGTGCGCCGTACAGCTGGGCGTTACAGCTTATGTTCTCGTTTTTGTAGCGTTCCTTTTGAATTTTTCGGGCATTTTCCACGCGCGCCTTTATCTGCGCCGAGCTTTCGCCCTTTTTTGCCGCCATATCGTTATATCTTACCGTGGCTGCCTCAAGCTGTATGTCAATTCTGTCTATCATAGGTCCGCTTATTTTTCCCAAATACCGTCTTACATCGCTTTCCGAGCAACGGCAACGCGCTGTTCCGTCACCGTAAAAGCCGCATTTACACGGATTGAGTGCGGCAACAAGCATTGTATTGCACGGGTATGTATACGTTGCCGCCGAGCGCGTCACCGTAATTTTTTTATCCTCAAGCGGTTGGCGCATTGCCTCTATGACGTCTTTTCTGTATTCCGGCAACTCGTCCAAGAACAGCACCCCGTTGTGCGCAAGAGTTATTTCGCCCGGGCGCGCCTTTGCCCCGCCGCCCACAATGCTTACCGCACTTGCGCTGTGGTGCGGCGCACGAAACGGACGGCACGCCGCAAGCGCCTGTCCCTCGCGAAGCTCGCCCGCAACGGAATATATTTTTGTAACCTCGATAATTTCCTCAAACGTCATATCCGGCAAAATTGTGGGTATGCGCTGTGCAATCATCGACTTTCCGCTTCCGGGGCTGCCTATTATCAAAATGTTGTGACCGCCGCTTACGCCTATCTCCACGCCGCGGCGCAACGCCGCCTGACCGCGCACGTCCGAAAAATCCACGTTGTACGTCGGCGCGGTGTCGAACAGTTCTTGCGGGCACTGCGTTTTTTCGATGGGGCACTCTCCCGAAAGGTGCATATACACATCCGCCAAGCTTCTCGCGCCGAACACGTTTATGTCGCGCACAAGTGCGGCTTCCGCGGCATTTTCCGTCGGAACGATTATATTCTTTATTCCCTCACGCACCGCGCAAAGCGCAATGGGAAGCACGCCGTTTACCTTTCTTAATTCACCCGAAAGACCAAGCTCGCCGACAAACATAAAATCATCGACGCCCGTTTTAAGTTGCCCCGTTCCGAGAAGCACCGCCACGGCTATCGGCAAGTCAAGCTGAGTGCCCTCCTTTTTCAAATCCGCGGGGGCAAGATTTATCACGGCGCGCTTCGCGGGGAAGTCAAAGCCGCTGTTCTTCACAGCCGAATGTACACGCTCCTTTGCCTCGCGCACGGTTGCGTCCGGCAAGCCCACCACCTCAAAGGCGGGCAGTCCGTTGGCAAAGTCCGCCTCGGCAATAACGCGGCAGCCCTCAATTCCCAGAACGGTACCCGTATTTACCTTTACAATCATATTCCACCTCCGATATGCGGACACATCACTCTATCCCGAAAAACCTTTTCGCATTCGACGTGGTTACGCGCGCAACCTCTTCTTCGGAAATTCCTTTCAGTTCGGCAACTCTTTTCGCAACAAAATGCATAAAAAGGCTGCTGTTTCTCTCGCCGCGGTGCGGAACGGGCGCAAGATAGGGCGCGTCCGTTTCCAAAAGCAGCATATCGAGCGGAATATAGCGCACAGCCTCCGTCGCACGCACATTGTTTTTAAAAGTAAGCGTTCCTCCCACGGCTATAAAAACACCCATATTCAGAAGAATTTTCGCCGTTTCAACGCTTCCGCCGAAGCAGTGCATTGCCGCACCGCCGCCCTTATACTCGCTTCTTAAAATATCGGTACAATCTCCGTAGGCGTCGCGGCAGTGAATAACAAACGGAAGTTCCTCCTCGCGCGCCATATCGATTTGGCGCACAAATGCCGCCTTTTGCACCGCCTTATCCGAACCGTAGTGATAATCAAGCCCTATTTCTCCGACGGCGCACACCTTTTCTTCCGCGCAAAGGGCGCGTATCGTCGCAAAGTCGTCCTCCGTTGCGAGGTGTGCATTCTCGGGGTGTATGCCTACCGAAGCATATGCAAAATCGTATTTTTTTGCCATTTGTACGCAGGCGGTGCTCGTCTTTACGTCACAGCCGGCATTCAACACATAATCCACGCCGCCGCTTTTTAAGCTCTGCAAAAGCTCGTCACGATCGGGGTCAAAGCGCACGTCGTAATAATGCGCATGTGTATCGAACAGCATCAGCGCACCTCACTGCCGAGCGCAATATCCGCCGACGGCGTAACCGTCGTGAGGGTGTCATCCGTTGCGGCGCACAAAATCATACCGCGGCTTTCCTCGCCGCAAAGCTTCACACTCTTTAAATTCGTTACCACGACAACTCTTTTCCCTATTAAATCCTGCGGCTCGTAATACTCTGCAATACCGCTTACCACCTGGCGCGTTTCGTAGCCGAGGTCTACTTGCAACTTAAGAAGCTTTTTCGCCTTTTTGATTTTTTCGCACTGTTTTATTTCGCCCACTCTCAGCTCTGCCTTGTCGAATATGTCTATTGAAATTTCTTCCTTGTGCTCGGGTTCGGGGACAGGTGCGTCAGCCTTTGTTTCGGCTTCGAGAGCTTCAAGCTCCGCCTTAACGTCTATCCGAGGGAAGAGTACCGCACCCTTTTTAACGGTGTAGCCGTCCTGCAAGCCCCAAACGGACGCATTTTCCCATTTTGAGTCGGTTATTCCGATTTGCTCGCGGATAAGAGGCGCGGTGTTCGGCATTACGGGCGTAATAAGCTCCGCGCATATGCGTATCGCTTCGCACAGGTTGTACATTACCGCTTCAAGCTCGGCACTCTTGCTTTCGTCCTTGGCAAGTGCCCAGGGCATTGTTTCGTCTATATATTTATTCGTTCTTCCGATAAGCTTCCATATTTGCGCCAATGCCGACGAAAACTGGTACGAGTCCATCATTTTTTCAACCTCGGCACGCGTTTGCTCGGCAAGTGCAATCAATTCCTCCGCGGGATCGTCCGTTGCGGTGCTTTTTTTCACCGTGCCGCCGAAATATTTGTCAATCATACTTACCGTTCTGCTTACCCAATTTCCGAGGTCGTTCGCAAGGTCGGAATTTATGCGGTTTATCAGTGCCTCGTTGTTAAACACGCCGTCTGCCCCGAACGGCATTTCCCGCATAAGGAAATAACGAATTGCGTCCACGCCGTATTTTTCGATAAGCTTTACGGGGTCTACAACATTGCCCTTGGATTTACTCATCTTTCCGCCGTCGAGAAGCAACCATCCGTGTCCGTAAACCTGCTTCGGCAGCGGCAAGTCGAGTGCCATAAGCATTGCGGGCCATATGATGGAATGAAAACGCACTATCTCCTTGCCGACAAGGTGCACATCCGCCGGCCAATACTTTTTAAAGTCGGCGTCGTTGTCGGAAAATGCGCCCAATGCCGTGATATAGTTTGTAAGCGCGTCGAGCCATACGTAAACAACGTGCTTTTCGTCAAACGTTACGGGTATTCCCCAGTCAAAGCTCGTGCGTGACACGCACAAATCCTCAAGCCCGGGAATAAGGAAATTTTGCAGCATTTCGTTTTGCCGAACTGACGGCTGCAAAAATTCGGGATTGTTTTTTATAAGCTCTATAAGCCTGTCCTGATATTTCGACAGGCGGAAAAAGTAGCTCTCCTCTTTCGTTTTTTCCACGGCACGTCCGCAGTCGGGGCATTTGCCGTCCTTAAGCTGGCGCTCCGTCCAAAACGATTCGCACGGGGTGCAATACCAGCCCTCATATTCGCTTTTGTAAATATCGCCCTTTTCGTAAAGAATGTTGAAAATCTTTTGCACGGCTTTTGTGTGCATTTCGTCCGTTGTGCGGATAAAGCGGTCGTTGCTTATATCAAGCATTTTCCACAATTCCTTAATTCCGTCAACTATACCGTCCACATATTCTTGCGGAGTAACGCCCTTTTCACGGGCAATGCGCTGTATCTTTTGCCCGTGCTCGTCCGTACCCGTCAAAAACATTACGTCAAAGCCTTGCGCCCTTTTGTAGCGCGCAATGGTATCCGCCGCCACGGTGCAGTAGGAATGTCCTATATGCAGCTTATCGCTCGGGTAGTAAATGGGTGTGGTAATATAAAATTTTTCTTTTGCCATATTAAAGCTTCCTTTCCGTTC
>CAZIQC010000022.1:0-10948 GCA_964541335.1 uncultured Oscillospiraceae bacterium | reverse complement strand
TTTCCAGTGCTTTTGCACAATGCACGTCCGTGCGATCCGCGCCGAGCACCCCGATCAGTCTTTTCTTTGCCTCGCCCGAGTATTTCCTTTCGGATGAAAAAAACAGCTTCATATTACCCGACCTGCCTTTTCTTGAAAATTCTTTCAAAAAAGCTTTTCTTGAAATTGAGCAGCTCAACCTCATTTCCCATAAGACGCGACGCTATGTTACGGTACGCCTTGCCGGAAAGAGCTTTTTCGTTCGCACATACAAACTCCCCGCGGTTGGCGGCTATTATTATGTCCTCATCGTCCGGCACAACTCCGAGTAAATCTATTGCTAAAATATCAAGCATATCCTCGATGCCGAGCATATTTCCCTTTTCCACCATTTTTGGGCGAAGCTTGTTTATAACAAGCTTTATATCGTTAATGTCGTGTTTTTCCAAAAGACCGATTATGCGATCCGCGTCGCGTATGCTCGACACCTCGGGCATAGCAACGACAATTGCTTTCCTTGCGGCGGCTATTGCATTTTCAAAGCCCTGCTCTATCCCCGCGGGACAATCGATGAGAATATAGTCGAAATCGTCCTGCATAGAACGAATCAGGTGCTTCATCTGTGTTGTGGTTACGGCGCTTTTATCGCGCGATTGCGCCGCCGGAAGAAGATACAGCCCGTCAAACCTTTTATCGCGCACCAGCGCCTTGGCATACGTACAGCGATTTTCCACAACGTCCACAAGGTCATAAACAATTCTGTTTTCAAGACCCATTATAACGTCTAAGTTTCGCAAGCCGATGTCCGTATCTATCATTACCGTTTTTTTCCCCGAAAGCGCAAGTGCCGCGCCGATGTTCGCCGTTGTCGTTGTTTTCCCGACGCCGCCCTTGCCGCTGGTTATAACTATAATTTCGCTCATTTCATTCACCCCGAGGGTATTCTATCACAAAAAAGCCGTCCAGTAAACACTATTTTCAGAAACATTCAACAATTATTTCGCCTTTTTTTGCTTTTGCCAGTGCCGAACCTACATTTTCCGAGCTTTTGTTGTAAGAAATTGTGTTTCCTATTTGAATTTGCACGGGGTTCATATACCGCGCATAAATTGTTCCGCGGGTTGTGCGCGCCGTGCCGCGCAAGGCTCCCAACACCGTAATGTTGCCCCGCGCCGCAACAACCGCGCCCGGGTTAACGTCGCCGTAGATTAAAAGGTCACCGCGGGAATTAACGGTATCACCACTTCGTACGGTACCCTTTACAACGCGGCATATGCGCTCGTCATCGTTTAATGCATACGCTATCTCCGCTTCGGTCAGCGGATTTTGCGACACAAGGCGCGCACGCTTTCCGAAAAGCTTTTTTATTTCCGTATTTAAGCACGCCTCCTCATAATGACAAAGCCGCACGCCGCTGTAGGTAATTTCCAAGCTTCCGTCCGCGGCGAAAAATCCGTCGCCGCGCCCTTTAAGCTTTTTCAATTCCGCGAGTGCCTCGTCATAGGTGCACTCGTCAAAGCAAAGGCATATACCGCCCGCGTTGCCTTTCACGTTAAGCATTTTATCACCTATCTTAAAAGAGAATTGTATTTTAAATTATCCGCGCCGCCGTCATTTTCGAAATATGCGTCCACAATTTTGCGCACCGCGCCCGCCGTGCGCGATCCGCTGCCCGCTTTTTCGATTACGCAGCTTATTGCTATTCGCGGCTTGTCGTACGGGGCATACGCCACGCAAATACCGTTTGTGTATCCGCCGGAGGCTTGCGCACTGCCCGTTTTCGCGGCAACCTGTGTTTTACAGCCCAAAAACGCATTGAATGCCGTTCCCTCGGTTACAACCATACGTATTCCGTCGGTTACGGCCTTGTAATTTTCTTTTTTCATTTTCACCGCGGAAAGCACCTCTTTTTGCGCGAGGTCGCCGTTTTCGCCCTCAATGCTTTTTATAAGGTGCGGCTTGTATCGCGTGCCGCCGTTGGCAACCGTTGCAATATAATTTGCAAGCTGAAGCGGCGTTACCAACGTGTCCGATTGTCCGATTGCTGTTTGGCAAACGTCGCCTGGATACCACACGCCGCCCGCCTTTTCCCTGTTTTCGGGGCTTGCCACGCTTCCCGCCTTTTCCTCGGCGGCCAGCTCTATTCCGCTTTTTTGCCCGAAGCCGTACGCCGCGGCGTATTTGTTTATCTTTTCTATCGTAAGCCGCCGTCCCACATCGTAGAAAAATACATTGCACGAATCGCGTATTGCCTCGCTCACGTTTTCGTAGCCGTGTGTGCCGCCCGTTTGATTGTATATCCAGCACGCGGGGCGATAGTCCTTAAAATAGGTATACTTTCCCGTATCGAGAATTTTATCCTCCGGGGTGATTATATTCTCCTCAAGTGCCGCCGCACCCACAAGTATTTTAAAGGTGGACGCGGGCGAATACGTTCCCGTCAGTGCTCTGTTGAACAAGGGCTTTGAATTGTCTTTTAACAGCGCGTTGTAATTGCTGCCGAAGGTTTTTATGTCGTACGTCGGGTAAGACACCATCGCCAGCACGTCGCCGGTGTTTACGTCCGTTACAACAACGCTTCCCGCGTCCGCGTCGCTTCCGCCGTCCTTGCTCGTTGCCGAAGAGCGTATCTGCTCTATTGTTTCGCGAAGAGCTGTTTCACAAGCAAGTTGCAGGTCAAGGTCTATGGTAAGGTTCACGGATTTTCCCGCGATGGGTTCCTCCTCCGTTTTTTGCGTTACTCCGTATCCGTTCCCGACGCGCTCCACGCCGGCGCGTCCGTTTGTGCCGCGCAAAATATCCTCCGCATATTTTTCTATACCGTCTTTCCCGATGACGGAATTCATCGTGTAGCCGTTATCCCTGTTTTCTTCATATTCCTCGGCACTTATTGCACCCACACGTCCGAGTATATGTGCCGCAAGCGAGCCGTAAGGATAGTCGCGTATCGGCTGGGCAAGCACACATATATCGGGGAAGCTGTCGCTCTGCTCTTTAATCGCGGAAATTTCCTCGATGGGTGCGTCCTCGCAAAACAAATATGCGTTTGCCACGGAAAAGCCGCGCAACGACATATCAAAGCGAATTGCCGCCACACAAAGACTTTCGCTTTCGGAAAAACCCTCGATGGTGTATCGGTCGCAAAGCTTGCTTACGATTTCGGCGGCAGTGAGCCTTTCGTCATAGCCGTTTTTCTTTTTCCATTCGCGGGCGGCGCTTTTGTCCGTCGTAAAAGAATATTTGCCGCCGGCGTATTCTATCGGCAAAATTGCCGTAAGGTCCTTGTCGAACGAGGGTAACACTCGAAACAAATTGCTTATGAGAGTGTTCAGCGACCGTGAATCGTTTTTTGCCGCGGCTTGAATATATATGCTGTAGCCCGTGCGGTTTTTTACAATGCATCTGCCGTATCTGTCGCAAATTTCTCCGCGCGGTGCCGCAAGAGAGGCAGAGCGTGTTGTGCGGGCGTCGCTTTTTGTTCGATAATAGTCGCCGTTTACAATGCACAGCTTGCAAAGCCGCAACGTAAAGCACAAAAAAACAATAACAAGAATTGCGTTGAGGAATACATATCTCCGCGTTTTCATACGCAAGCCTCCTCATCGGCGGATTTTTGTTTTCGGTGCAAGGTAAAAAGCACCGCAAAAAAGAACACAAGCGCGCTCAAAAGACCGTTTACAAGGATTTTCCCGCCAATGTGCGGCGTTTTGCCGCCGCCCAAAAACGCCCTTGAAAGCAGGCGCACCGTCTCGAAAAAAACAGTGTACATAAAGCCGTACCACGCCATAATAACGGGCGAATTTATATTACGCTTGTCCGTAAAAAAGCTTACGGCAACCGCCGCCGACATATACATAAGCGTATATCCGCCGAAGTATGTGCCGCACACGGCATCCGTTAAAAAGCCTGCCGCCGCGCCCGCAATGCCGCCCGCAACGGGCGATGAAAACGCCGCATAAAGCATAACGCAAGAAAAAAACAAATTCGGCGTTACGGACAGTATATAATATTTTTCAAGCACCAGTGTTTGCAGTAAAAACACCGCATACATACCGATGAACGAATACACCTTTTTCACAGCTATCCCATCCGTTTAAATTTTATTTCTCAACCGCAAGCAATATAATGTCCGTGCGATCTGTTTTAATATCCGTTTGTATACCGACGGTCAGCGTCAAGCCTCGGTCGTCGGTTTTTATATCCGTAACTCTGCCGACGGCTATTCCCCGCGGAAACACTCCGCCCGTGCCCGACGTTTCCAAAACATCGCCCACAACTATTCTCGCGTCCTTATCCACATAATTCATTACGGCACGCCCGTCCTCGGCCGAGCCGCTTCCGCTGACAATGCCCATATCGCCGCTTCGCGGACATATTACGGACACAGCGCTTTCTCCGTCAAAAACGGTGCGAACCACCGCATAGCTTTTTTCCGCCTGCACCACAACACCCACAAGCCCCTCGGGAAGCAGTGCCGCACTGCCGTGGTGCACACCGTCTTTCGTTCCCTTGTCCACGGTAAGCGTTTCGTGCAGTCCGTCTGATCGCCGACCGATTATATTTGCCGCCTCCGTTTGCAAATCCTTTCGCGAATCGGCAAAATTAAGCAGGGTGTGCAATCGTTCGTTTTCTGTTTTGTAGCCCTCCGCCATACGGATTTCGTCCCGCAAAGCCGCTATCTCTTTTTTGAGCGAAGCGTTTTCCGCGGCATTTTTTTCGGAATTTTTTATATTTCCGAAAAACGTTTTTCCCTCGCGCAAAGCATATGCCGCGCCCTTTTGCGCCGTTGCGATAACTGCGCCCGCACCGCGTGCGGCGAAATTTATACCCGTTTTTTTCGAAACGGCACTGCACACGGAAAGCACAAGCAAGACCGCAAGAAGTATTCCGATACCTTTTTTCGTAAATTTTTTCATAGTTTTCTCCGTTACAACAACTCTACCCCAAAATCTTCCTTTAACATTCTTTTTAAAGCGAAAAGTGGCAAGCCCACAACGTTAAAATAATCACCCTCTATTTTTTTTATCAAAAGTGCGCCCTTTTTTTGAATTCCGTATCCGCCCGCCTTATCCATAGGCTCGCGCGTGTTTATGTAGGCAAGCGCTTCTTCCTTTGAAATATCTCCGAAGGTTACGCGTGTGGTTTCACAGCGCGCACTTGCGTTCATTGCCGCGGAGCATACGCAGTAGCCCGTGTGTACCTCGTGAGTTTTTCCGCTGAGGAGCATAAGCATATCAAGTGCTTCCTCCGAGGTTTGCGGCTTGCCCAAGACAACGCCGTCCGCACATACGCACGTGTCCGCTCCGATAACGAGCATATCTCCGCTCAAGCTTTTGGCAACGTCGGTTGCCTTAAGCATTGCGAGCGTGCGCACCATATCCTGCGGCTTAAGATTGCGGTATGCGCTTTCGTCGATATTTGCCGGTACTATGTGCGGATTTATTCCGATATTCGTCAAAAGCTCTTTTCGTCGCGGCGATTTCGACGCAAGAACAAAAATCGGCTTTTTCATAATTATCACTCTTTCTTTTGTCCGAACTTTTCTTCGTAAAGGCGTATGCACTTTTCCATTATGCGCTCCGCCTCGGCTCTTCCGCATATTTCTTTGACGGCGGTTTCCTTGTTTTCCAAAAACTTATACACCTCGAAAAAGTGCGATATTTCCCTGTGAATATGCTCCGGCAGGTCGGTTAATTCCTTGTATACCGAATAGGTCGGGTCTTTAAACGGTACGGCTATAATTTTTTCGTCGGTTTCGCCGTTGTCCGTCATTTTTATAACACCTATCGGATAGCAATGCACCAAAACAAGACTGTCGATTTTTTCCTGACACAGCACCAAAACATCGAGCGGGTCGTTATCCTCGGAATATGTGCGGGGAATAAAGCCGTAATTTGCGGGGTAATGCGTTGATGTGTAAAGCACGCGGTCAAGAATTATCATTCCCGTTTTTTTATCCAACTCGTATTTGTTTTTGCCGCCTTTCGGTATTTCGATAACGGCGATAAAATCGTCTTTTTTTATACGCTCCGCGTCAATATCGTGCCATACGTTAAACATATTTTACCTTCCTCTCAAATATTTCGGATAGTGGTTTTTCGCGGCATTGCCGACGCTTTTATACCACCCTACGGGAAATTTGCCCTTGTAAAGCATTGCGCCGTAGCCCTTTTCGCTTGTATTGAGAATTTCCTCGCCGCGCGTATAGCGTGCAATGTTCTCATCCGAAAGGGATATCGTCCGTGCAAATTCTTCCTTTTTCAGCGCCATACACAGCGCGTGCGACGGGATAAATCTTCCCCGTCGGTTTTCACCGAGGCACAGCCCCGCGCTCATACACCTCACTCCGTCAAGAGTGCCGATGTCCGTCGGCAAAAGATACACCGTATCGCCGAACGAAGCAAAGCTCCCCTCAAGACGAACGGTCAAATTTTCGCTTTCAAAGGCGCGATATGCGGCAACCGCTGCTTTATCTGCCGCCGTGGCACGTGCGCGAGACACCTCACCTCCGTGCGTTTTTTCAAACAGGGCGGCAAAATGCCCCTCCCCCTTGATTTTGTGCGGCATAAGACGCTGCGCTTTTATAAGCTTTATTCCCGAAACCGTGTCGAGTATTTTTTCACACACTCTTTCGTTTTCTTCCTGCGAAAAGGTGCAGGTCGAATACACCAGCCGCCCGCCGCCGCGAAGCATTTTAAAAGCCGATTTCAAAATTTTTTCCTGGCGTGCCGCGCACGAATGGGTGTGCTCGATACTCCATTGCGCCGCGGCGGACGGATCTTTTCGAAACATTCCCTCGCCGCTGCACGGTGCGTCCGCTATTATTTTATCGAAAAACCCTTCAAAACAGTTTTCCAGCTTTTCGGGGTACATATTCGTAACCACGGCATTTTTTATTCCCATACGCTCGGTATTTTCGCGCAGGATTTTACATCTTCCGGGGTTTACCTCATTTGCGACAAGCACCCCCTCGCCGCACAGCTTTGCCGCCGCTTGGGTGCTTTTCCCGCCCGGAGCGGCGCACAAATCAAGCACGCGCTCTCCCGGATGTATATCGAGCATTTGCGCGGAAAGCTGTGCCGACGGCTCTTGCGAATAAAACAGTCCGGCAATCGACGCGGGGTGATTGCCCATACCGCCGTCGTAATAAAAGCCCGAGTCGCACCACGGAACGCGCGCCTTGCAAAACGGCGCGATTTTTAAAAATTCTTCACAACTTATTTTAAGTGTATTTACGCGAAGCGCATAATACGGCGGATTTTCGTACGACGAAACAAATGCCGCATATTCGCTTTTTAAATCGTGCTTCATTCTGTCGATAAAGGCTTGGGGCAGTGTCATTGTTTCACCTCGGTTGCTGTGCTTTTATTTTGCCGCTTCCTCGCAGTATATACAGCGATAAATTTTATTTTCCCTGTCTGTCAGCTTGAAAATATGGTCAAGCTCCTGTTCCGTGCTTGTGATACAACGCGGATTTTTGCATTTGACAACGTTTTTTATCGTATTCGGCAAGCTCGGGTGCTTTTTTTCCGCGTTTTTTCCGTTTCTGATAACGTTAATCGTAATACCGTGGTCGATATAGCCGAGAGCCGCCACGTCCACGTCAAGCATTTCGTCGATTTTTATTATATCCTTTTTCCCCATTTTACCGCTCGGCACGTTTTTTATAATCGCAACGGTGCAATCGAGTGCGCCGAGGTTGAGGAGATTGTATATCTCCATACTTTTGCCCGCTTTTATATGGTCAATCACTATACCGTTGGTTATTTCGTCAATATTCATACATCAAACCTCCAAAAGCTTCATTATCAGCGCCATTCTTATGTATTTGCCGTAATGCGCCTGGCGGAAATAGCACGCGCGCGGATCGGAATCCACCGCCACGGAAATTTCGTTTACGCGCGGCAACGGGTGAAGAATACGCATACTCGGAGGTGCGTTTTTAAGCTTTTCGGGTGTGAGTACATATGTGTTCTTGAGGCGCAAATACTCCTCCTCGTTGAAAAAGCGTTCGCGCTGAACTCGCGTCATATAAAGAATATCGAGGTTGTCCGTTGCGCCGTCAAGCTCGGTTGTTTGCACATATTCGACGGAGTTTTTCTTCAATACGTCGTTTATTATATAATCGGGCAGTCTAAGCTCCGTCGGAGAAATAAGCACAAAGCGGTTGTTTTTGTAGCGCGTCATCGCGCTTATCAAAGAATGTACCGTGCGCCCGAATTTTAAATCTCCGCACAAGCCCACGGTAAGATTGTCGAGCCGCCCCGTTTCACGCTTAACGGTTATAAGGTCGGTCAGCGTTTGTGTGGGGTGGGTGTGTCCGCCGTCGCCCGCATTTATCACGGGAATCTTCGTATTCATTGCGGCAACGCGCGGTGCACCCTCCTTGGGGTGGCGCATTGCGATAATGTCGGCATAGCCCTCGATAACCTTAACGGTGTCGGCCACGCTTTCCCCCTTTGCCGCGGAGCTTGACTGTGCCTCCGAAAAGCCGATCACGTTCCCCCCCAACTCGTACATTGCCGCCTCAAAGCTGAGACGTGTTCTTGTGGACGGCTCGAAAAACAGCGTGGCAAGCTTTTTTCCACTGCATTTGTTACTGTTTGCCGACGGATTTTCCATTATATCGTCGGCAACTCTTATCAGCTCGTCGATTTCTTCCGTTGACAAATCCTTGATATCAAGCAGGTCTTTCAAGCCGTGTTACCTCCCTATCCAGCTTTCGTCGGACGGATTTTCGCGAAATTTCATAAGACGTCGCGCGTCCTCCTCGTTTATGTAGCCCTCCGTTGCGGCAGTGCTTACAACGGTGTCGAAATCCGTCAGGCTGATATTTTTAACGTTTGCTTCTTTTAAGCGATCAATTCCTTTTTTCATACCGTAAGTAAAGATTGACGCCACGCCGCAAACCTGCGCCCCCGCTTCTCTGAGAGCGTCGACAACGTCTATCACACTGCCGCCGGTTGAGATAAGGTCTTCTATTACGACAACGCGCTGCCCCTTTTCAAGCTTGCCCTCAATACGGTTTTGTCTGCCGTGGTCTTTTGCGCCGCCGCGCACATAGCCCATAGGCATTCCGAGAATGTGTGCCGTTATCGCCGCGTGCGCAATGCCCGCGGTTGATGTACCCATAAGCACCTCACATTCGGGATAATGCCGCTTTACGGTTTCGGCAAGCGCGTTTTCTATATCGTCGCGCACCTCGGGTGCGGTAAGCGTAAGACGGTTGTCGCAGTAGATGGGGCTTTTAATGCCGCTTGCCCAGGTAAACGGCTCCCAAGGGCGCAAAAACACCGCATTTATTTTTAACAAGTCCTTTGCAATAAGCTCTTTCATACAAAATCTTCCTTTCGGTTTTCAGTCTTTAAATTCTTCCACACATCTTTGATATGCCTTCAGCGGGTCTTCCGCTTTTGTTATGGGACGCCCCACAACTATGTAATCACAGCCCGCGTGTTTTGCTTTTTCGGGTGTCATTATACGCACCTGGTCGTCCGTTTCGCTTGTTGCAAACCTTATTCCCGGGGTAACGGTTATAAAAGCCTTGCCGCACCGCTCTTTTACGAGCGCCGCCTCAAGCGGCGAGCACACCACGCCGTCAAGTCCGCTGTCACGCGCACAAAGGGCATAATGCTCCACCACCTCGGCAATGGGTTTTTCTATCAGTTGGTCGCTTCGCATACGCTCCTCGCTTGTGGAGGTAAGCTGTGTCACGGCAATAACAATCGGGCGGTCGGGCATATTTTCAAAAGCACGCATTGCACCGAGCATCATTTCCTTTGTGCCGAAAGCGTGCAGATTTACCATATCCGCACCGATATGCGACAGCACGCGCATTGCGCGCTCAACGGTATTGGGTATGTCGCACAGCTTAAGGTCCAAGAAAACCTTGTGTCCTCTCTGCTTTAACTCGCGCACCATATCGGCACCCGCGGCATAAAAAAGCTCCATACCTATTTTTACGAACGGTCTTTCATCTCCGAAGCGGTTTAAAAATTCCAGCGTTTCCTCCTTTGACGAAAAATCGCACGCTATTATTACATCCTTACCCATTGTGTGCACCTCCGATTATATCTTGTAAATTGTCTATGTTGTATTTTTTCATTGCCGACGGCAAATCATCTATAATCTTTTTGCAGACAAATGGGTCTGTAAGATTTGCCGCGCCCACCTGCACCGCGGTTGCGCCCGCAAGCATCATTTCAATAACATCATCCGCCGAGGCTGCGCCGCCCATTCCCATTATCGGGATTTTAACCGTTTCGTACACGCGGTAAATCATTGCCACCGCCACGGGGAATATCGCCCCGCCCGACAAGCCGCCCGTTTTGTTTTTAAGCACGGGGCGGCGCGTTTTGGGATCTATTCTCATACCCATAAGCGTATTTATCATACTTATACCGTCCGCACCCTCCGCCTCGCAAGCGGCGGCTATTTGCGCAATGTCCGTAACATTGGGCGAAAGCTTTATAAACACCGGCTTTTTTACGGCTTTTTTTACCGCACGCGTTATCCGTGCCGCACTGTCTGCCGATGTTCCGAAGCCCATTCCGCCCTTTTCCACATTGGGACAGCTTATGTTTACCTCTATTATGCCCACGCTTGCACACTCGTCCGCCTTTTTCGAGCAATACACATATTCTTCCTCGGAAAAGCCGCCGATGTTGGCTATAACCTTTTTTGAATAAAGCTTTTCAAGCTCTTTAAGCTCCGTATTTACAACCGCGTCTATCCCGGGATTTTGCAGACCCACGGCATTTAACATTCCGCCGGGGGTTTCCGCTATGCGCGGCAGGGGATTTCCGTAGCGCGCGTTTTTTGTTGTTCCCTTTACGGATATGCTGCCGAGTATGTTAAGGTCGTACAGCTTGGCAAACTCTTTCCCGTAGCCGAAGGTTCCGCTTGCGGGAATTATCGGATTGTCAAGCGTAAGCCCGGCAAGCTCCACGCTTATTTTTCCCATATTATT
>CAZIQC010000021.1:0-11327 GCA_964541335.1 uncultured Oscillospiraceae bacterium | reverse complement strand
GAACACATACAGCCTTTCGGAAACGTGCGAAACGGAAAGCTGTGCCGACACCGCCTTTTATGTGGAAAAGACAGCCGCAGGTTATGAAATCGAAAACGGAAAGCATATGAATATTCGCGTAAAAAGTTCCGCAATAGCAGAAAGCGAGCAAAAAAACATTGAAGTAACAGTTTCGTATATCGACCGAGGAACGGACGACATTGTTTTTTCGTACAGCGAGTGGGAAAGCGGCGCGAAAAATCGCTTGGTTGACAAGACATACCGTATTACGCGCACCGACACGGGAGAAGAAAAAATGGCGGTATTTGAGCTTTCTGACGTAAATCTTGAAAAAATGAAGAAAATGGGTGCGGATTTCACCCTCTGCGGTGCGCAAACGGGCGTAACGATAACGGGCGTTTCGGTTAAAAACGCAACCTAAAACAAACAATAAGGAGAATACTATGAAATATTGCAAAAAATCCGTGCGCGAGGCTTGTACCTCCGATAGGGAAATAATAAAAAAAATTTATGACAGAATGTTGGAAACGCGTCGTCCCGCAGAGGTTGTATATCGCCCGTTCACCGTATTTGACGAGGTTGATATGGTAAATCATCCCGGGGCAAATCTTGCCGCCTTTTATCCCGATTTTGAAGAGGGCGATTATGCCTTTATCGCTGCGGATATGGACGGTATTTTCGAGAGCGAGCTTGTTTACAACGTTGGCGGTTGCAAGTGCGCAAAGGTTTATTTTAACGGAGAAGAGCAAAAGCTTGTTCCCGCGCCGAACAACACGCTTGACGCAAACGTAACATTAAAAAAAGGAAAAAACCGTGCCATTACGCAAATTACCGCCGAAAACGGAAGCTTTGAGGGCTATGTTAACGTGCTTGTGCCCAAGCTTCGCTGCGGGGCGGACGATTATGTTTACAATACAAAGCAATATACCATCGCGGACGGCTTTCGCGGGCAGGAGGGAATAGCGATTTCGCGTCTGTACAAAAAGGATGAAACGTTACCCGAGCCGACAATGGAGGGAATAGACTGGGCATTTCCCGTTAAACCCGCGCAAACCGAGAAAAAAACGTTTGATTTTAACAGCCTTTGCACCGTGGGGTGTGCGGCATTCGTATATACCTTTGTCAGGGGCGAGGTTTTGATTTCGCACCGTTCTCCGATGAAAGTATATTCCGACGGAGAGGTTTTATACAGTGCGGCGGACGGGCGCTTTGAAAAATGCTTTTCGGAGTATACGCCGCTTCTTATCAAAAGCGTGAAAAACGATAACGAATGGGGCTTTTTCGTGGAAAAAGCAAGCGAGGATTGCCTCCCCGTTATCGAAACGGACGAATGCAGCGACCTGCACTGGATATGGATAGGACCTTTCGGGCGCGAGGGAGATACCATCGATACACCCTACGCCCCCGAGAAAAACATATTTTTTAACGAGCCGTATCCATCCGCTTGTGCGGGAAGTGTCTACTGGCGGTTTTATCGAAAAAATACCTATCTTCGCCAGTATTTGGAAACAACATTTTACGGACAGTGGTTTTACGCGATGATGGTGGGTCTGCACGGCTTGCACCGCGCCGCGGATAAGCTCGGCGACGAAAGCTTTTACAAATATTTTACGGGTGCAATGGAGCTTATCTGCAAGCACCGCGATTTCGGAAAGTATGACCGCGCGCTTTTCGGCTGGACGTCGTATATGGCAAAGGCGTCCCGCTTGGAGGATCTCGACTCCGTGGGAACAATCGGGATGAATGTGGCGGAATACTATCTTATGACGGGGGATTTGCGCGCAAAGGGTATGATGAATTTCCTTGCGGACAGAATGTTGCACTATGTTCCGCGCTTTTCGGACGGCACGTTTTACCGTGTGAAAACTATGTGGACGGACGATATGTATATGTGCCTGCCGTTTTTGGCGCGGCTTGGCGCAATCAGCGGCGAACAGCGTTATTTTGACGAGATATATACACAGATAACGGGCTTTTACAAGCGGCTTTTTATGCACGACGAACACATTTATTCGCATATATATTTTCCACAGGAGGATTTTGCGAACCATGTACCGTGGTGCAGGGGCAACGGGTGGGTGCTGCTTGCCTTATCGGAGGTATTGTTGCTTATGCCCGAAAATTATGAAAACCGCGATAAAATACTCGAAATTTTTAAGGAATTCGCAAAGGGGGTTCTCTCATTTCGCGATAAAAAGGAGGGAATATGGCACCAGGTTATAAATAACCCCGAAAGCTACACGGAAGCCTCGGGCAGTGCAATGTTTATAATCGCGCTTGCGCGCGGAATTCGAATGGGGTGGATTAAAAACGAATACACGCGCGATGTTTTAGACGCGTGGGAGGCGCTTACCGAAAATTGCGTGGATGATTGCGGTAACGTGTACGGTGTGTGTATGGGTTCGGGCTGTAATAAGGAAGAAAAATACTATTTACAGCTTGATACCATAGTAAACGATGACCACGGGATGGGAATTGTGCTTGAAGCCGGAGTGGAAATTATGAATTTAAAAGAAATGTAAAGTACAAAGGGGGATTTATGGAACGAAAAATCATCGACGGACATTTTCACCTTGCACAATGGTTTTGCGGGGATGAAGACTACGTAACCGCATTGCGAAAATATAAGCGCGAGTGCGGTATATGCGCCGTAAATGCGGTGTGTTTGCCGAATGTCGAAAGCCTGTTTCCCGGCTGTGACGAGGTACAAAATACTCTTGCGGCAATTTTAAAAGCGGAGGATACCGCGGCATATGCCTGCGGCGGGCTTTTCTATCCCGAATATCCCGCACGGTCGCCGCACGCAATCGCCTATGATTTTAAAGCACAAGCGGAAGAAATAAAGAAAATCGGGTTTGACGGAGTAAAGCTGATAGAAAGTAAGCCCAACGTGCGCAAGCTTTTGCAATTACCGCTCGACTCACCCGCATACGAGGAGTTTTTTTCGTATATCGAGCAGGAACAAATGCCGCTTGTTTGGCACGTGGGCGACCCTGCCGACTTTTGGGACGAAAGCAAAACAAGCGATGAGGCAAAGGCGCGCGGTTGGTTTTACGGCGACGGCACATTCCCCGCACGCGACGGGCTTTATACCGAAGTGCTTAATGTTTTAAAGCGACACCCGCGCCTGCGCGTGATTTTTCCGCATTGCTTTTTTATGTCGCGCGAGCCGAAGCGGCTTGAAGCGCTTTTGAATGAATACGAGAGCGTTTATATCGACCTTACACCGGGACCCGAAATGTACGTGGATTTTACAAATAATTATGCCGTTTGGTGTGATATGTTCAACAAATATTATCGCAAAATTTTATTCGGCACGGATTTGAGAAACGACACTCCCGAAAAAATGCGAAAAATGCTTGTCGGAGAAACGGTGCGCTTTTTGTCGACCGCAGATTGCTTTTCGGCTTTTTCGTATTTCGGGATGAACAGCACCATTCACGGTCTCGGACTTGAAAAAGACAAGCTTGAATGTATTTTGCACAAAAATTTTACGGATATTTTCGGCAACCGCCCGAAAAAAATCGATAAAACCGCTCTGGCGGCATATATAAAACGGCAACTGCCGCACATCTCCGCAGGGCGAACAAAGACCGAAATAGTTGCATATATGAATGAAAAGCTGTAAGGCGACATACAAAACCGCCGCACAAAAAAAACGGCGAAATTTGCATTTCGCCGTTTTTCCGCCGTTGACGGTTTGTTACTTGATAAATTGCTTTGAAAATTCTTCCAAATTGATTAGCGCACCGTGCCTTTTTCTCGACTCTTCCGCGGCAAAGCACATCATATGCGAATGTAAACATTCCTTTGCCGAGGTGATGTTGCTTTCGGTGTTTCCGTCGGCACTGTCGATAAAAGCCTTGATGAATTTCTCATCGCTTCCGCCGTGCTGAAGAATATCGGTTTTGATAACGAGCTTTTCGGTTTCTCTTTCGCCGAAAACCTTAAGGTCGATTTCGCCGGTTTCCATATTTCCGCCTACCTCGCCGAGCGTGCCCATAATTTTTATCGTGCGGCAATGCTCGTATGTAAACGCAGACACCGTGAATACCGCCGTGATGTCGTCCTCAAATTCCAATGAAACAACCTGGTGGTCGGGTACGTTGTTGTCGCAACGGTACACACAGCGTCCCCAAGGGCTTTCGGCAAGGTCCTGCGTCAGTGCCTCTTCGTCTTCAATATAGTCGTTTGCGCGGAACTTTGCTATATTGTGCGGAGGGTTGATGTTGTACTTAAGCGCGTTGTACGGGCAGGTGTCGGCTATTTTGCAGTCAACGATGCAGCGTGTGCCCGCACCTTCGGGCGCATTTTCGGGCTTAAAATAGCCCAAGCTGCCGAAAGAGGAAAGATTTATGCACCTTTTACCCGTAAGATACACCAACAAATCCATATCGTGACAGCACTTTGCGAGTATCAGCGGGGAGGTGGTGTTGCTGTTGTTCCACTTTCCGCGAACGAAGTTGTTTGTGGCAAACCAATATGCCATATTTTCGTTATGATTGATTGACATTACCTTACCGATTTTGCCGCTTTGCACAATTTCCTTAAGCTTGGAAAAGAACGGAGAATAGCGCAAAACGTGTCCTATCATAAGCGTTTTGTCCATATTGTTGCTTATGCGCTCAACCTCGGCAACCTCCTCGGGGAACGGGGAGATGGGCTTTTCAAGCATAATGTGGTAGCCCGCCTCCGCGCAAAGCTTGAACGGCTCCACGTGGTCACGGTCGTTCGTGCAGATTAAAGCCATATCCGCAAGGCGTTCGCCCTTGAACATATCGTGATAATCCTTAAAGCACATATTGTCCGCGATGTCGTACTT
Source organism: uncultured Oscillospiraceae bacterium (assembly GCA_964541335.1). Taxonomy (GTDB): domain Bacteria; phylum Bacillota; class Clostridia; order UMGS1883; family UMGS1883; genus UMGS1883. The sequence goes on along the minus strand of CAZIQC010000021.1, from coordinate 6,505 downwards.
TTCGCGAACAAGACGGATTGCCTCGTCGGATATATCCGCCACGGCGACAAGCTTAACGCCGTATTTTTCCAAATAAGGCAGATAAGCGTTGCGCCCGCGAATACCCGCGCCGATAATGATAGCAGTTTTCATAAAAAACACCTCTCTTTGAATTTGAGAACAGTATAATAAAACGGCTGAAGAAAAGCAATAGCCGTTTTGTCGAAAAATTTAACCGAAATGATATGGGGGATATGTATGGAAAAACCGTACAACAGACTTTCGGCAAAAGCCTTTTTCGAAATAGAGTCGATAGTTTATCTGGCACACGTAAAAATGCTCAACGCGGAGGATTCGAGCCGAAGGTTTGATTTTTGGCAAATGTATTACTGTGCGGACGGAACGCTCGGCCTAAGGGTGGACGGGGAAGAGCTTGCAATTGAGAAGCACTGCGCCGTTTTGCTTCCGCCGAACGAAAACGAACGTTCCGTAATAAAAACAACGGAGGGCGGCGAATGCGATTTTTACGTAATTTCTTTTGAAAGCGAGTCCGAAAATCTCGGCAAGCTTGCCCGCGAGATTATTCCGCTTTACGGAAGCGAGCCGCAGCTTATCGAAGAGCTGTGCAAAATAGGACGAAAAATTCTCGAACCGATTAAGGAAAATCAAAAAAAGCGCGGCTTGTGTGCGAAAGCGGGCGCTCACCCCGCGGTGCTGCAATATGTTAAAAATTTGCTGGAGCAATTTTTCATAAAAGTATATTGCCGCCGAGAAAGCATAGGCGCAATAGCAAACGAGGCGGAAAAAGTTAATAAACAAAACTATGAAAAAGCTGTCATCGAGCGTGCACAACGCTTTATGCGCGACAGGCTCAACTACACTCTCACAATAGGCGATATTGCCGATGCGCTCGGCGTAAATGCCACAAGCCTGCGCCTTGCCTACAAAAAAGAAACGGGTAAGAGCATTGTGGCAAGCTTTAATGATATGAAAGCCGAAGAAGCACGGCGGCTTATTGCGCAAACGGGGCTTAACTTTACGCAGATAGGAAGCTTTTTGGGGTTTTCGTCGTTATATTCGTTTTCACGCTTTTTTAAAGAAAAGGAGGGCGTTACCCTGTCGGAATTTGCGCGTTCGGTCGGGAAAAAGTCTTAAGGACAAAGGCTTTGCCGAAAAGTGCCGCCCCCCAAAGAAGCAACGCGCCCGCCGCCGGGAAAATTTACGCCTTGCACAATCGAAAAAAATATGATAAAATAAAAACAAGAAAGATCCGCTAAAAAAACAAAAACGATATGCCCTCTTTTTTAATACGGTTTTGACACATCACTCCGAAAAACAGCTTTAAAACGGCACTTTCGGCAATATGCCAAAAAATTTTTTTGTGACAAAAATATATGTTTTGTTGACGCTTGCCGTATGCGGAATTATAATTTGAAAAAACATTCCGTTGCGGGTGCGGGGCGCAGTCTTGCGGCACGCACCGCTGAAAAAAGGGGAGCTGTATATGGTTGAACAGGCAAAAGGCGGAGGCGGCATTGAAAAAACACCGTCGACCGGCAAAAGGTTTAAAAAATTTATGCGGGAGATTTTTGCAAATTACGAGCTGTACATAATGATTTTGCCCGTTATAATTTTCTATGTGGTTTTTTGCTACACTCCGATGTACGGTGTGCTGATTGCCTTTCAGGATTATAAGCCGATGCTCGGCATCTCGGGAAGCCGCTGGGTGGGGTTGCAGCATTTCAGGGCGTTCTTTTCAAACGTGAATTTCGCGCGCCTTATGAGAAACACTGTAACGCTGAGCCTTACGTCGCTTGTGTTCGGCTTTCCCGCACCGATTATTTTGGCACTGCTTATAAACGAACTGCGAACAAAATGGTTTGCGAGAACGGTTCAAACAATTACGTATATACCGCACTTTATATCGATGGTTGTTGTGTGTGCGCTTATAAGCGATTTCACGTCGGACGCGGGCATAATAAACTATTTGTTTCAATTTCTCGGGTATGACGGCTTGAGTATGCTTTCAAAGCCCGCCCTGTTTGTGCCGATATACGTTATATCGGGCATATGGCAGGAGGTAGGCTGGAATTCGATAATTTACCTGGCGGCGCTTTCCGCGGTAGATCGCGAGCTTTACGAAGCGGCGGATATCGACGGCGCGGGGAAATGGTCGCAGCTTATACATATTACTTTCCCGAGCATATTGCCGACGATTATAATTTTGTTCATTATGCGTATGGGGACGCTGCTAAGTGTAGGATATGAAAAGGTAATGCTTTTGTACAATCCCGGAATATACGACACCGCGGATATTATTTCCACATATGTGTACCGTTTGGGCTTCGAAAGCTCCAACTACAGCGCAAGTACCGCGGTGGGCTTGTTTAATTCCGTAATAAACATTGTTTTGATTGTCGCGACAAATCAAATAAGCAAGCGCGTCAGCGAAACGTCGTTATTCTGAGGAGGGTGCTTTCAATGAAAATCAAGGATTCAAAGGGCGTAATCGCCTTTCGCATAATAAACGTAATTATTCTCACGTGCTTAAGCTTTATGTGCTTTTACCCGATGTATCACGTGTTGATGGCATCTTTCAGCGACGGAAACAGCTTGCTGGCGCACCGTGGTGTGCTTTTGCACCCGCTGGACTTTAATCTCGACGCGTACAAAAAGGTGTTCGAATATCCGATATTGCTCAGAAGCTACGCAAACACTATTTTCATTTGCGCGGTGACGCTGTTTATAAACATAATTCTTACATCGTTCGCGGCGTATTTCCTAACGCGCCGAGAGGCAAAGTTTAAAAGCTTTATCACAATGGCAATACTTTTTACAATGTATTTTAACGGGGGTATGATTCCCACATATATGCTTATACGCAACCTCGGTCTTTTGAACAGCCTGTGGTCGCTGATATTGCCGGCGGCGCTGAGTACATATAATATGATAGTTTTGCGCACCGCCTTTGCCACAGTGCCCGAAAGCCTGTCGGAATCGGCAAAGATAGAGGGCGCGGGGCATTTTCAGATTTTGTTTCAAATCATAATGCCGCTTTCCAAGGCAACGCTTGCCGTTGTTGCGCTGTATTATTTGGTTGCGCAATGGAATTCGTGGTTTCAGGCGTCGCTTTATATCGACACCCGCTCGAAATATCCGTTGCAGCTGCTTCTCAGAGAAATATTGATTGAGAACGATAACGGGGAAATGTCGCAAGATATTTTGGACTCGGACAAGCAAGCCGTGAGCGAGGCACTCAAATATACGGTAATTACCGTGTCGGTTGTGCCGATATTGTGCGTATATCCGTTTTTGCAAAAGTATTTTGCAAAGGGCGTAATGATAGGCGCAGTTAAAGGATAATGCCCGAAAAAGGGAAATACTGAGGGACCGGTCCCTCAGCAGTATGTAAGCATACTGCTAAAGCATTTTCGAAAACAACAAAAAAATAAAACGGAGGTAATGGAAATGAAAGCATTAAAAAAGAAACTTGCCCTTACACTGGCGGCGACACTGCTCGTAACGGCAACGGGCTGTCAGAAGAAGAACGCCTCTAAAACGGGCGTTGACGTGGGGAAAGCAAAGTACGGCAGCGAATATCCCATAAAGTCCGATACAACGCTTACCCTGTGGATGCCGATGACTGCCAACATATCCACAAATGCGGCAAATTTCGGCGAGCTTCCCATAGCAAAGGAGCTTGAGGAAAGAACGGGTATAAAGGTGGAGTACATTCATCCGTCTCTTACAAATCGCGACGAAAAATTTAACCTGATGATAGCCAGCGGCGACCTTGCCGATATTATCGAATATCCGTGGACGTATTACAACGGCGGTCCGGGAAAAGCGATTGAGGACGGCGTAATTTTGCCGTTGAACGATTATATCGACGCATTTGCACCGAATTTGAAAGCCCTTTACGAAAACAATCCCGACGTTGCCAAGGAGTCGAAAACCGACCGCGGCTACTATTTCTCGACGGGCACCGTTGCCACGGAGGAGAAGCTTCTCACTTCGGGCGGACTTATCATTCGCCAAGATTGGCTCGACGACCTCGGGCTTGCAATGCCCGAAACCATCGACGAATGGTATACCGTGCTTAAGGCGTTTAAGGAACAAAAGGGTGCAACCGCACCGCTTGCAATATCGAACACGCCTTTCCTTGTGGGTGCGTTCACCGGGGCGTACGGCTTTGTGCTTGATTTCTACCGCGAGGGAGATACCTTGCATTACGGTCCGATAGAGCCTGCATATAAAGACTTTTTGATAACAATGAACAAATGGTACAAGGAAGGTCTTTTTGACAACAACTTTTCAACAACGGACGATGCCACCCGTACTGCGAATATGCTTAACGGGAAAACGGGCGTTGTGTACGGTGGCTTGGGCGGCGGCATAGGCGCGCTTATCTCCGCGGCGAAAACGCCCGGCTTTAAGGTTGCGGGTGCACCGTATCCCACACATCAAAAGGGAGAGCGGGCATCCTTCGGTCAGGCAAACAGCCCCGTAAATCCCGTGGCGGCAATATCCACGCAGTGCAAGGATATTGAGCTTGCGATGAAATTTCTCGACTACGGCTATTCGGAGGAGGGCGCAATGCTCTTTAACTTCGGCACGGAGGGCGAAACCTACACAATGAAGGACGGCTACCCCACATATACGGAGCTTATCACAAACAACCCCGACGGCTTGTCTATGTCGCAGGCACTTACCAAATATTCCAAGGGCGGTCAAGGCGGCTCGTATATTCAAGATGTGCGCTATCTTGAGCAATATGCCGGTAAGCCCGAACAGCAGACGGCGTGGAGCGTGTGGAGCAACACCGACGGACAAGCACACAGAGTGCCGCTTGTTTACATAGACGAGGAGAAAAACAACGAATATTCCACCAAAATGACCGATGTGCAAACCTATTGGACGGAAATGATCATAAAGTTTATTTCGGGCATAGAGCCGATTGATAATTTCGACAACTATATTGCCGAGATGAAGAAGATGGGCGCGGAAGATGTGCTCGCTTTAAAGCAACAGGCTTACGACAATTATTTGAAGAGATAATGCCCTCGCGGTGCGGGAAAGGTAATAAAAAAACGCCCGCCCGCACCGCGAGCACAGGCAAGCGATAATAAAAACAACTGTGCGACAAAAAACGAAAACGGTGATTTAATGGAAAAGCTTCCGATAAAAGAAAGAAAACACGGTATACGTTTTTTACTGATGACAACATATATTGCGGTACTGGTGCTGGCGTTTGTGTGTGTGCTGGTTTACTACGGCATATTAAGCGACCGTCTTAAAGATCAGCTTTCCGAGCAAAACGGCGTTGTGCTTGAAGGAATAAGCGCCGCAATCGACATCCAGCTTCAAACCATAGCCGACTCAACCTACAATATTGCTGTGGATACACGTGTGAAGAATATTTTGAATACGGTAGATCTGCCTCTTGACGAAAACGAAAGGTATAAAATACGCACGTTTGTATCACAGCTCAAAGCGATGATGGGGTGGGGCAACGTTGAAAACGTGACCGACGGCTTAATGCTCTATTTTCCGACGGTGGACCAAATTTTAAAGCAGAACACAAGCCACGATTCCGCAAGCTTTTATATGACCTATCTTGCCGAAAACGAGATAACGTGCGAAATGTGGCAGGAGCTTTTGCGAACGGAACACGGCGGGGAATATTTCACGATGAATTTTTCCGAAGGAATGGAAGAGCTGTTCTATATAAAAACCGTTTATCCCGTAAACGATCGCGCAAAATTCGTAAACGTTATTTTTAAAATAAACAAAGAGCAAATGATGAAGCTGTACCGCAAGCTGTATTTGCAGGAGTACGGATTTTTCGCAATATTGGAAGCAAACGGCGACGCAGTGCTTACCATTTCGCCGAATATCGACAAATTCGGCAAAAACAACAAGCTGCCGGGCATTATGTCGGATAGGGCGGGGTGTGTTTTCACGGCGGTGTCCGAGGTAAACGATTGGCAATATGTTTATATTTTGCCGAAATCGATTGCTTACAAAACGCTTGCCTCTTCGAGGCGGATTTTGTGGGCGATACTGTTTATTTATATGATTGTGGGCTTGTGGGCGGCAGTATATTTTACAAATATGCACTATAAGCCGATGAAAAAAATTCTCTCGTTTTTTCAGGAAGAAAAGTCGGACGGTGCACGGAGCAACGAATACTCCTTTTTGGAGAAAAAAATTTCCGACATATTGGGCGAAAATTCCGAGAAAACAGCGCTCGTGAGCGACCAGCGGTCGCTCCTTAAAGCATATCTTTTGAATGCCGTGCTCGCGGGACAAAAGTTTTCCGACGAGAAAAACCGCATAGAGCTGGAATATTTGAATTTCGACACGGAGAATAATTCCGTTGTTACGTTTATTATGTATGCACGTCCCGACAAAAAGGAAGCGAATTACCGCGAAGAGCTTGAGTACAGGCATTTTATAATAAACAATATTTGCGGCGAGCTGTTGCCGAACCTCGGCTTTGCGGCACATTCCGCGGAAAAAAACG
>CAZIQC010000020.1:0-11583 GCA_964541335.1 uncultured Oscillospiraceae bacterium | reverse complement strand
ATAAAGAAGATTGCCGAAACCAAAATGCCCGACCTTAACGCGGCAAGCGTTGAAGCCGCAATGAGCATGGTTGCCGGTACGGCAAGAAGTATGGGCGTAACCGTAGAGGAATAATTCAAAGTAAGTGGGAGGGAATTTTCCCGTCAACCACAAGGAGGTAACAGTATGAAACACGGTAAGAAATATGAAACCGGCGCGAAGCTTATCGAAGCCGGCAAGCAGTATGACCCTGCGGAAGCTCTTGACCTTGTTGTAAAAACCGCGAGCGCAAAGTTCGACGAAACAATCGAATTTCACGCAAAGCTGGGCGTTGACTCCCGTCACGCGGATCAACAGGTAAGAGGCGCGGTTGTTCTTCCGCACGGTACAGGCAAAAAGGTTAGAGTGCTTGTATTCGCAAAGGGCGAAAAGGCGGCACAGGCCGAGGCGGCGGGTGCCGACTATGTAGGCGCGGAAGAATACATCGAGAAAATTCAAAACGAGAATTGGCTCGAATTTGACGTTGTAATCGCAACACCCGATATGATGGGCGTTGTAGGTCGTATCGCAAGAATACTCGGACCCAAGGGTCTTATGCCCAACCCCAAGGCGGGCACGGTAAGCCCCGATGTTGAAAAGGCCGTTAACGATGTTAAGGCAGGTAAGATAGAATACCGTTTGGATAAAACAAACATCATTCACTGCCCCATCGGCAAGGCATCCTTCGGTGCGGAAAAGCTTAAGGAGAATTTCGACGTTCTTATGAATGCCATTCTCAAGGCTAAACCGTCGGCGGCAAAGGGTCAGTACGTTAAAAGTCTTGCGATAGCAAGCACAATGGGTCCCGGAATAAAGATTAACGCGGCAAAGCTCGGTTAATTTTTTCGGCAAAATTGTGTTGACAAAGTGTAAATCTTCGTGTATTATATACGCGTTAAGATTGTTTTCCATAGACAGCAGGCGCATATAAGTCCTGCCGAGGAAGATTATTTCCGAAATTACGGGATTTCTTGTGTCTATGGGCAGGAAATCCCTTTATTATTTATTGTGAGGTGAGAATATGCCAAGTCAGAAAATTCTCGAAGAGAAAAAGCAAATCGTTTCAACTCTTGCTGAGCAAATGCAGAATGCCGTTTCGGGCGTTTTGGTTGATTATTGCGGACTGTCCGTCGAACAGGACACACAGCTTCGCAACAAGCTTCGCGAGGCGGGCGTTTAGTACAAGGTTGTTAAAAACACCCTTACACGTTTTGCGGCAAAACAGATAGGATTTGATGCGCTCGATGAGGTGCTTAACGGTCCCACATCGCTTGCAATCAGTATGACGGATGAGGTTGCGCCCGCAAAGGTTATTGCGGATTTCGCAAAGGACAACGAGCAGCTTGAAATCAAGGCGGGCTTTCTCGACGGAAAGGTGCTTGCGCTTGACGAGGTCAAGACGCTTGCCGCAACTCCCAATCGCGAAACGCTTATTGCCAAGATACTCGGCAGCTTGAATGCTCCCGTCAGCGATCTTGTTCGTACCTTGCAGGCCTTGGTCGATAACGGGGTAGAACCCGCCGACATCAAGGTTGAAAAGGAAGCGGAAAGCGCGGAAGAAACCGCTCCTGCAGAGGAAGCGGCACAGGAAGCGCCGGCTGAAGAAGCGGCTGCTCCCACAGAAGAATAAAAAATAATATTATCCAAATTAGGAGGTAAGTAATAATGAGTAAGGTAGAAACAATTATTTCTGAAATCAAAGAATTAAAGCTTCTTGAAGTAGCTGAGCTTGTAAAGGCTATGGAAGAAGAGTTCGGCGTAAGCGCGGCAGCTCCCGTTGCGGTTGTTGCAGCGGCTGACGGCGGTGCTGCGGCAGGTGCGGAGAAGACTGAGTTCGACGTTGTACTTGCGGAAGCGGGCGCAGAGAAGATTAAGGTTATCAAGGTTGTTCGTGAAATCACGGGTCTTGGTCTTAAGGAAGCTAAGGAAGCGGTTGACAAGGCTCCCACAACTCTTAAGGAAGCGGCTTCCAAGGAAGACGCTGAGAAGTTCAAGGCGGATCTTGAAGCTGTCGGCGCAAAGGTTGAGCTTAAGTAATTTAAGTTGCCCGAGTGTAAAGAAATATTGTAAAAGCTTAAAAGAGCGGCGGTTCGATGAAAATGCGAACCGTCGCTTTTTATTCTGCGCTTTAAAACAAAACCGAGCACCCCGCCCTACATGCGAGAAGCGGGGCGGGGCGCTCGGCTGAATTGTGCGATTGCTTTACGAAGAGGTCAATTTGCCTTGATATAATTTTTCAAATAATCGGGCAGGGCGTTCTTTTCGATATAGCACGCCGCCGCGGAGATATAGCGTCCGTCCGATTTGGTAACAAACACAGCGTAGTATTCGCCGTCGGGCAGGTCGTAAAAGTCACGCGTATTGTAATCCGCGGAGAAAATATGCTTGGCATCGGCGGTGTCGACCTTGGACAAATACGCGGTTGAGCAATAAACGTCATCCGGCTTGGTGGCGGTGTCATAGACAATTTCCGTTTCGTCGGTGCTTTTGTTAAGACGCTTTGTAAACGCATACGGCGTGATGTAGGTGTTGGAATACATATCGTTGCGCACCTTGTCCCAAATGCCGCATTTTTTAAGAAATGCAATCGTTTCGGTATAGTTTTCGTTTATTGTAAAGTCAACCGAAATATAATGTTGATTTTTATAAAGCTCCTCACGGAAAATGTGCTTATTCGTGCGGTAATTGTCGTCAAAACCGATGCTGACATACGGTAGCAAGCTTTCGCGGTATTCGCCGTAGGAAATTTTGTCGATGTCTTTTTTAAGTGCGGTGAAAAATTCGTCCGTGTTTTCGGCGATTATATCCTCCGCCTCGTAATCGCCCATATGCGACCGTACCGTAAGCGATGTAATGTTTTCGGGAACGAGTGCGCTGCAGCCCGAAAGCGTTTCCTTGTATTCGGCAACGGCAAACAGCTTTTCCATAACCTCGGTGTGCTGATTTGTTGACACGGGGTAATGCCGCACAAGCGTGTTGCCGTTTTTCAATTCATAATAAACGGATAGGTCGTATTGGTATTTTTCGGCACGGTTTTTGTCAACCGTGCGTTGTGTGAGGGGAATGTCTGTTATGCATTGCCTGTGAAAGTCGAGTGCCGCGTCTATAACGCGCTCGTCGGCGGAAAACGGCTCCTCGACGGAATAGTATCCAAACACGGTTGCGCGCGCTATGTCGCTTTTTTCGGGAATACGCGTTTCATAGCCGAACGGCGTGAGAACAACGGTCGCCGAAAGCACGGCGCACACCGCGAAAAATCCGCACAGACCGCGCCATTTGCCGAAGACGCGCAAATTCTTTTGCAAAAGCATTTCGCAGGCGAAATATGCCGCCCCGCACAAAAGCACACTCAGCAAGACAAACACCGTAAAGCTCATTTCAAGTCCGCAGTAAAATATGCCGAAGCACCCGACAAACATTGCCGCGCATACGCCGTATTTCAGGCAAATTTTCACGGGCTTGTACGCGGCAACGTCGCCGCAAAGCTCGATTTTGCGCCGCTTGTAAAGGTAAAGTGAAAAGGCATACAAAAGTATTGCCGCGCCGAGAAACAGCCACACGGGAAAATGCGTGAACAACCGATACGGATTGTCCGCAGCGGCGAAAGCTATGTAGCACGGAGGCGACAGCTTGATAATTTTTTCAAACATTGTCGATTGCGAGAGGAAGCCGAACAAAAATTGATCTGCGGCAAGCTGTGCGCCCGCGGCGATTATCAGCGGTGCGCCGAGAAGCAGTGCGTTTATCGCCACCACGGCAAATCCGTTGGCGGAAACGGTTGCCGAAAAGGCGGCAACCGCGAACATAACCGTTGTTACAAAAAGCTGAACCGCCAGCCACATAAACACGGGCGTTATGCCTATTACGCGCGAATAACCGCAAACACTCATAACAAGAAGCAAGCCCGTAATAAGTAAAACGGGAATCCACATAAGCGTGAATGCCGCCGCCAAGGAAGAAACGAAATTTTCCCTGCGAGTTACGGGCAGGCTGTGTACGAAAATCGCGTGCCGCGGCGAATGAAGACTGTTAAACACAAGCAGAGCCACCACCGTGGGTACGCAAAACGCAAGCAGAAGCGGCATTGTTAAAAAGCCGGAATCGAAAAGGAGCGACTTTTCGTTTACAAATGCAGTTCTTCCCAGCGAGAAGTATGAATTTGTGAGGCGTTCCGCGCCCGATGTCAGAAGCGGCAACGGAACGCAGAGAAACAGCAGCAAAAAGTACGCCGCGCTTCCGAGCCGAAAGCGACGAAGAGTGTTTAAATAAATGCCTTTGTTAAAGAAGGATTTTGTTGAAGTCATATCCCAGCCCTCCCAATTCGTAAATGAATACTTCCTCTAAGGTAAGCGTAACAGTTTCGCACACCTTGGGGCAAAAGTTTTTGAACGCGGCGTCGATATCGGCGCGGTCGCCCTTTATGATAAAGCTGTGCACACTGCCGAGCTTCGAGCGGTGCAAAATGTTAAGCTGCATATCTATCTCTTGCGGACAGTTTCCCGAAAATACCACCTGATACTTGTGCACACTGCCCTTTAAATCGTCGAGCGGCTTTTCAGCTATCATTTTGCCCTTGTGTATAATGCCGACGTGATCGCATATGTCCTCCAGCTCGCGCAAATTGTGCGACGACACCAAAACCGTCATTTCCCTGTCGGCAACATCGGCGATGATAAGCTTAAGTATTTGCCGCCGCATAACGGGGTCAAGCCCGTCGAGCGGCTCGTCGAGAATGAGCACCTCCGGCATACACGACAGCACCATATGAAACGCAACCTGTTTTTTCATTCCCTTGGACAGGCGGCGTATCTGCCGCCGCGGGTCTATGCAAAACAGCTTTTCCAGTGCGCGGTAGCGCGAGAGGTTGAAGCTCGGGTAAATGCTTTTGAAAAAGCGTGCCGTATCGCGCACGGTAAACGACCCGTAAAAAAACCAATCGTCCGCAATACTCAGTATCTTTTTTCGTATGGGCAAGCCCTCGCAAAGCTCGCTTCCGCCGACATAAATTTTGCCCGCATCCGCCCTGAGTGCCCCCGTAAGGCAGTTGATAAGCGTTGTTTTGCCTGCACCGTTCGGACCGACAAGTCCGTAAATGCTTCCTTTTTTAACGTTCATTGTCAAGCCGTCGAGCGCGTGAAAGCCGTCAAAGCTTTTCAGAACGTTTTCGGTATGTATCATATTATCCCTCCTCAAAAATGTCGTTTACGATTTGTGCTATTTTGTCCGCACCTTCGCCGCGCCAGCGCAGCTCGCGCACGCACGCGCCGAGCGAAAGATACAGCTCGCCCACGCGGGCGTCGTCTTTCTTTGGCGTGGGTGCGACAAAATTCCCCTTTCCTTGGATGCACAGGATAAGCCCCTCGCTCTCCAGGTCGCGGTATGCGCGCATTACCGTATTCGGGTTGACGGCAAGCCTAAGCGCCGTTTCCCGCACGGACGGCAGCTTTTCGTTTTCCCGCAGCCGACCGCTGAAAATCATATCCCGAATTTGCGAGCTTATTTGCTCGTGCAACGAAGCCCCCGACCGATAATCCGGCGAAATCATCCTACCACCTCTTTCATAACTGTGTTATAACACTTAATACAGTTGTAATATAGCATATCGTGCGGTGCCTGTCAACAATTTTTTTAAAAATTCCGCCGGATGAGCAAGGGTGCGCCGTCCGACGGGGTTTTTTTACGTTCGGTGTTATTTTGTTTTGACTTTTTAGGCGAGTTATTGTATAATGAGTTTAATCGTGAAACGATTTAATCGGTAAATCTGAGTTGGGAGAAAATGCTTTGGCAGATAAAAGTTCGGTAATCGGTGCGGAGCAAATCCGCGAGCAAAAGGATATAATGGAGCGCGTGCGCCGCGGCTTGGGCGGCGGCGAGCATTACGCCCTGGTGGAAACCTACGGCTGTCAGCAGAATGTGAACGATTCGCAAAGAATAGAAGGTATGCTTATCGAGATGGGGTATACCTTAACGAACGACAAAAAAAAGGCGGACGTGATAATTTTCAACACCTGCGCCGTGCGCGAAAACGCGGAGCTTAAGGTGTACGGCACGCTGGGGGCATTAAAGCACCTGAAGGCAAAAAAACCGTCGCTTATAATCGGCGTTTGCGGCTGTATGGTACAGCAAAAGAGTATTGCCGAAAAAATACGGGCAAAATATCGGCATACGGACCTTATTTTCGGTACGCATATGCTGTGGAAATTTCCGCAGTTGTTTTTACAGGCAACGGAGCACCGAGAAAGAGTTTTCGATATATCGGGAAGCGGCGCGATAGCCGAGGGCTTGCCCGTAAATTACGACGGCGGCGTAAAAGCGTTTGTATCGATTATGTACGGATGTAACAACTTTTGCTCGTATTGCGTTGTGCCGTATGTGCGCGGAAGAGAGCGCAGTCGTGCGCGGGAGGATATTTTGGCGGAGATACGCGCCCTTGCGCAAAGCGGCGTGCGCGAGGTTATGCTTCTCGGGCAAAACGTCAATTCCTACGGGAACGACCTTGGGCAAAGCAACGCCTTTGCCTCCCTTTTGGAGGAGGTGTGCGAAATCGACGGCATAGAGAGAATACGCTTTATGTCAAGTCATCCGAAGGATTTGTCCGAGGAATTGCTAAAGGTGATGGCGCGCTCGGACAAGGTGCAAAATCAGCTCCATTTGCCGGTGCAAAGCGGCTCGGACAGGGTGCTTGAAGATATGAACAGACGCTACACGCACGAAAGATATATGTCGATGGTGCGGCGTGCACGTGCGCTTATGCCCGACATTGCACTGACAACGGACATTATCGTGGGCTTTCCCACGGAAACCGAGGAGGATTTTGAAGAAACCCTGCGACTTTTAAGGGAGGCGCAATTCGACAGCATTTTTTCGTTTATATATTCGCCGCGCGAAAACACGCGCGCGGCAAATATGCGCCCCGTTGCCTCGGAATCCGAGGTGCAGGCACGCTTTAACCGCTTGCTTGAGGTGCAAAACGACATAAGCTTGGAAAGAAACCGCACCTACCTCGGCAAAACGCAGACGGTACTTGTCGAGGGGCGCAGTAAAACCGACCCCGAAATGCTTACCGGGCGCAACTATGCCAACAAAATAGTAAATTTTAAGGGCGGCGAAGAATTGATAAACACCTTTGTAAATGTGGAAATTACAAAGGCGCAAACGTGGATTTTATTCGGAGAGCATAAAAAGGCTCTGTAAATGAAGGGAGAAAACAACAATGGCGGAAATTTTCGAAAAGGCTCGCGAGCTTGGAGAAGCGATAATCGAAAGCGAGGAATACAAGGAGCTTAAGCGTGCCGAGGCGGCACAGGAAAACGATAAGGAGGCAATGGAGCTTTTAAAGCACTACAGCGAGGTGCGCACCGCGCTTGCCGGCGAGATACAAAAGGGCGACGTGGGCGAGGAGCGTATGGCGGCAATACGAGAAGAGTTGGAGGAGGCTTACGGCGAAATTACCACAAACGACAACATTACGGCGTATATTAACGCACAGCGTACATTTCAGGCGATTATAGATCAAATGAACAACATTATTTCTTTTCATATAACGGGCAAACTGCCCGGCGGCTGCAGCGGAAACTGCTCAAGCTGCTCAAGCTGTAAATAACAAAGGAAAATATCCGTAAGGGGGTGGAAAATTTGGCAGAGCTTACACCTATGATGAAGCAATATATGCAAGTAAAAAAAGAATGTCCCGACGCGATACTGATGTTTCGCCTGGGTGATTTTTACGAAATGTTTTTCGAAGACGCAAAGACCGCGTCGCGGGAGCTTGAGCTTACGTTGACGGGGCGCAGCTGCGGACAAGAGGAGCGCGCTCCGATGTGCGGAGTGCCGTTTCACGCGGCGGATTCTTATATAACAAGGCTTGTTGCCAAGGGCTACAAGGTTGCCGTATGCGAGCAAACGGAAGACCCCAAGGCAACAAAAAACATTGTTAAGCGCGAAATCGTGCGCGTGGTAACGCCGGGAACGGTTCTCGACGACGGACTGCTTGACGCGCGCGGCACGAATTATATGGCGTCGATATGCTTTAAAAACGAAACCGGTGCTGTTTGCTTTGCCGACGTGTCCACGGGGGAGCTTCTCGGCACGGTTATTGACGACGACATCTCCTGCGACAAGCTCATAAACGAGTTGGCGCGTTTTTCGCCCGTGGAAATAGCCGTCGGCGGCACGCCGTCCAATCCGAAAAAGCTGGAGCGATACCTCGCGGAGCGGACGAATGCGCTTGTTTTCGAATACGATGCCGCGCAAACGGAGCAAAAAGCGGCGGAAATATTGACGGAGCTTACCAACGCCGCGGACATCGCCGACGATTTGTTGAAAACGGCGGCGGCGGCACTGCTCGATTATATTTTGCAAACGCAAAAGGCGCATATGGCGCATATGCGGAAAATAAACGTGTATGCCTCGGCGGAATTTACGGAGATAGATGCCGCATGCCAAAGAAACCTTGAGCTTACGGAAACAATGCGCGATAAGGCAAAGCGCGGAACGCTTTTTTGGGTGCTGGACAAAACCAAAACGGCGATGGGTTCGAGAATGATAAAAAAATGGATACTTCGCCCGCTTGTAAATGCGGCGGCGATAAACAACAGGCTGTGCGGCGTGGAGGAGCTTGTAAAAAATGCCGCGCGGCAGGAAAGAGCACGGGAAATGCTCGCGGCTATGTATGATATGGAGCGACTTATAAGTCGCATTTCGATGGGCAGTGCCAACGCGCGCGATCTGGCGGCGCTTCGCAGCTCTATGGAATATTTGCCGCAGTTAAAAATGCTTCTTGCCGAATGTGAAAGTCGCATTTTAAAGGAGCAGGAGGAGCTTTTGGATCCGCTGGAGGATTTAAAGGATTTGCTCGACCGCGCAATTGTGGACGAGCCGCCGCTGTCGCTTCGCGACGGCGGACTGATACGTGTGGGCTTTAACGAGGAAATCGACCGCCTGCGCGACGCGGCGGAAAACGGGCGCGGATATATAACAAGGATAGAGGCGTGCGAGCGGGAACGCACCGGTATAAAAAATCTGAAGGTAAAGTTTAACAAGGTTTTCGGATATTATATCGAGGTGTCAAACTCGAACTTGTCAAAAGTGCCGCCCGATTACGTAAGGAAACAAACCTTGACAAACGGCGAGCGCTACATCACCGCCGAGCTTAAGGAAGTCGAAAGCACGGTGCTGGGTGCGGCGGAAAAGCTTGTTGAGCTTGAATATGCCGAGTTTGTTGCGGTGCGCACAAGACTGTGCGACGCGGCGGAACGCATTGCGAAAACGGCGCACGCGGTTGCGGTAACTGATGCGCTTTGCTCGCTGGCATTTGTTGCCGCGGCGAACGACTATTCCCGCCCGGAGGTGGATATGTCCGACGTTTTGTACATAAAGGACGGACGACACCCCGTGGTTGAAAAAATGCTGTCCGACAGCCTTTTTGTGCCGAACGATACCGACCTTGACTGTGCACACAAGCGCACGGCAATTATAACGGGACCGAATATGGCGGGAAAATCGACCTATATGCGGCAGAGTGCGCTTATTGTACTGATGGCGCAAATGGGAAGCTTTGTCCCCGCAAAATCGGCGCGTATCGGCATAACGGACAAAATTTTTACGAGGATAGGCGCGTCGGACGACCTTGCCTCCGGGCAGAGCACGTTTATGTTGGAAATGTCCGAGGTGAGCTACATCTTAAAAAACGCAACCCCCAAAAGCCTGTGCCTGCTCGACGAAATCGGGCGGGGAACAAGCACCTTTGACGGACTTTCCATTGCGTGGGCGGTTGTTGAGCACATAAATAAAAAAATAGGTGCGAAAACGCTTTTTGCCACGCATTACCACGAGTTGACGGCTCTTGAAGAAACGACGGACGGGATAGTGAATTTTAACACCGCTTGCAAAAAGCACGGCGACGAGATAACCTTTTTGCGCAGAATTGTGCGCGGCGGCACGGACGACAGCTTCGGGATAGAGGTTGCAAAGCTCGCCGGCGTGCCCGACGGCGTTATACGGCGCGCAAAGGAAATATTGAAAGAGGTTGAAAGCGGCGAAAAGGGCGCAGTCCAAAAGCCCGCACCGCAGAAAGAGGAGGCACAGCTAAGCTTTGAAGCGGTAAGCGGCAGTGCGCTTGCCGAACGCCTGCGGCAAATAGACGTGACAACGCTTACACCGATAGAAGCGTTGAACAAGCTCTACGAGCTGCAAAAGCTTATTTAATAAAGGCACATTCATTTTGCGCGAAGGGAGGCGGTCGCAAATGGGCATAGTAAATGTGTTGGACAAAAGCATATCGGAAAAAATCGCCGCGGGCGAGGTTGTGGAGAGACCCGCCAGCGTTATAAAGGAGCTTGTCGAAAATTCGGTGGACGCGGGTGCAACCGCGGTTACGGTGGAAATAAAGAACGGCGGCAGTACGTATATGCGCGTGACGGACAACGGCTGCGGAATGTGCGCCGAGGACGCGCGCACGGCACTTTTGCGGCACGCGACAAGCAAAATAAAAAACGATACCGACCTGGAGCACATAAGTACGCTGGGCTTTCGCGGAGAGGCGTTGTGCTCGATTGCGGCGGTAAGCAAAATGCAGATAATAACAAAAGAGCGCGGCGCATTGTGCGGAACGTGTGTTACCGCCGAGGGGGGGAAGCTTCTCGGCGCAGAGGAGGCGGGCTGTCCCGACGGGACAACGGTGGTTGTGAAAAATCTTTTTTACAATACGCCCGCGCGTATGAAATTTATGAAAAAAGACTCGGCGGAGGCGGCATATATTGCAGACTGTCTGAATAAGCAGGCATTGTCGCGGAGCGGAGTGTCGATAAGGTTTATTCGCGACGGAAAGGAAATACTCCACACGCCGGGGGACAGCACCTGTAAAAGCGCCGTTCACGCGGTATACGGAAGAGATATTGCCGCGGCAATGCTTCCCGTGGAATACGAAAAGGACGGCGTGCGCGTGCGGGGAATGTGCGGCGCGGGCAATTTATCCCGCCCGAACCGCTTAATGCAAAGCTTTTTTGTGAACAGCCGCTTTGTTATAAGCAAAATTTTGTCGGCGGCATTGGCTGAAGCGTATAAAAACGAGCTTATGGTGGGGCGATTTCCGGTGTGTGTGCTCGATGTGGGAATCGATTATTCCCTGGTGGACGTAAACGTACACCCCGGGAAAACGGAGGTAAAATTTGCCGATGAAAAAGCCGTGTACGACGCGGTGTATTGGGCGGTAAGGTCGGCACTGGCAAAGAACGCCGAGCGGGTGAAGCGACCTGCCGAGGTGCAAAGCGTGCAACCGGGAAAAGCGGCATTTTTCAAAAGCGTGCCCGAAAAAACGGCAACATTTGCGAAAAACGCGGGAAATATAGGCTTTAAGCCGTACGCCTTTAAAAAAGAAGAAAAAGAAAAAAAGCCGCAAGCCTGCTACGAGGTGCGAGAAGAACTCAGCGGATTTGAGGATGTGCTTCCGATAAAGGCGGTGGAGGCAATATCCCCACCCGCGGAAGAGAAAAGGCCACCGTGCGCCGAAGCCCCGAGCACGGCAATTCCCCCCACGGAGGAGGCTGCCGCTCCGACAAAGGTTGA
>CAZIQC010000019.1:0-12083 GCA_964541335.1 uncultured Oscillospiraceae bacterium | reverse complement strand
AAAATAAGTGTTTTTAATATTTACAGTTTTCAAAGAGTAATCGTAAAATGCGGTTGCTCTTTTTTTACGCAAAATTTTTTAAAAATAGGTAAAAAATTATGTCAAACATCAATGAATAAATTGAAAAAAGGTAAGCAGATACAAAGCCTTTTAATCGAAAGACTATCAAGCAAGAGTGCAAGAGCTAAAATCGAGAGTTTACGGTGGTGTATCGGGGTTGCAGCCGCCCTGCTTTCCCCAAGCTTCCTTTCGCCGTGCACTGCAAAGTGGCTGTAAAAAGCAATGCTTTTTACAGCCACTTTGCAGAAAAAATTTTTTCTTTACAGTCCCTCGTACAGTCCCTGCTTCATATACGCTTTCAGCGCACTGCTCACCGCTTCCTTATCCTCGCGGTAGGTAACACCGTACCACCGCTCGGGCGTTTTTAACACATCAACCGTTCTGTTCTTTGTTTTTATCAGCTTGTCTATCACAAACGGTATGTAAAACTCTTCTTTCATCGGGTTTGAAAGCTTGGTCAAAAAGTCGGTAAAATCCGCCTCGATTTCCCCGAATATATCTGGCTGTAAGCCCCACATATTCATCGACACCACCGTATCGAGCGCAATGCCGCTGTTTTTATCGAGTGCGGTATGCTCGGTAATGCCTTTCAGCACGCCGTTCCTAACATCACACACGCCGCGCGAAACCGTTCCGTTTTCGGTAAGTGTATTTCCCAGCTCAAAACCGACCATACACATACCGTCCTTTTCGGTTAAGCTTTTGTGAATTATCCCGTAGGAGCTTTTCCCGTAATAGTCGTCCGCATTTATAAGCGCAAACGGCGTATCTATCACGTTTCGCGCACAATATACCGCGTGCCCCGTTCCCCACGGCTTGGTGCGCCCCTCCGGAACGGAAAAGCCTGCGGGCAAATCGTCCATATCCTGGAAAACATACTCCACGTCCGCCATTTTTTCTATTCTGCGCTTCGTAATCTCACGAAAATCCTTTTCAATATCGCGCCTTATAACGAACACAATTTTCGAAAAGCCGGCTCGCACCGCGTCATATACCGAGAAATCGAGCAGAATTTCTCCGTTGTCTCCCAGTGTGTCAATCTGCTTAAGTCCGCCGTAACGGCTGCCCATACCCGCCGCCATTACAAGCAATGTGGTTTTTTTATCCATTATCATTACCTCCCGTTGGGCATAGGAGCTGTGCGTCCGATATGCCTTTTTTCCATTATACCGTATGTGCAAGCGTTTTTCTTTGCACAATAGAATTTTTCTTTTGCATTTTCGTTTATCTGCATTTTACTCCATTACCGTGTTGTTTGCAAGCATTTTCTTTTCGTAATAAAATACCTGCGGCATTTCGTCGACCTATTTTCGGCAAAGGAGATTTGCTTGCGGACGCATACGGATATGCGAGAGCGTCAAGCACAGTCCGAAACGAGGTATAACTAAAATAAGATGTCCCCCGTCGTATCGGCGGGGGACATCTTATTTTTTTCGGTGTGAGTACAATCTCCCGCCGAAAACGCCCCACGACGGGGCTAAAGCCCCTTATTGAAAATCACGTCAAATATCAATGAATGTTTTTTACCATTTTTTCTATTTCCGTATTTCTGCGCCTTCGTGCGTCGCGGCGTTTTTTCCTCAAAATGCGCCGCTTACGCCTTTGCCAAAACACAAAAACGATAATTGCCGCCGCAATCGCCGCAAAAAGCCACGGCGATGTGAAAAACGCCACCGTTTTGTTCACGATAAAGGTTATTAAATCGAATTTGTAATCCTTATCGGCAACAAGTGCTACCGTACCCACGCTCGCACCGTTGAGAAAGTATTCGCGCGTGCCCACCTTTTCGCCTGCTTTCACGGGTGCCTTCACGCTTTTTTTAACGTTGTCTTTAAAGGTAATTTCCGCCTTTTTTTCATTTTTGTTTTTCAACGCGATTATTCCGTCGGCTGTTTTAAGCAGCATTTTTTTTGTTCTGCGCGTGTTTTCGACGTTCGTTTGCGTTACGATAGCGTCCGCCTTTACAACCGTGTGCTCGCTGTAATTTTCGAAAACAAAATCGAACAGCCTTTGGCAGTCCGTAAAGCTTTGCGTTTCCCCGTCAACGGTTTTTGCCCCGAATATCACGCATGCAAGCTCGGTATTGTTTTTGCGTGCCGATGCCGCAATACAGCTCTTTGCCTCTTTTGTATATCCCGTTTTTATTCCCGTTGCGTATTTGTAAAAATAGTCGCGCTTTATATAGGGTGACACAAAATAGTTCTTGTTTGCTATTACCCTTTCCGACTTGTACTTTTCCGTGGCGGGAATGTTGTACGACGTGCACCTTACTATTTCTCTGAAGTCGTCGTTTTTCATTGCGTAGCATACAAGTTTCGTCATATCAAGAGCCGTGGTATAATGCCTGTCGTCGTGGTCACCTGTCGGGTTTGTAAAGCTTGTGTTTTTCATTTCGAGCTTTTGCGAATATTCATTCATATGTACAACGAATTTTTCTATGCTTCCGTCGATATGCTCTGCCAGCGCGTTTGTCGCATCTGCCGCGGATGCCAAAAGCATTGCGTAAAGCAACTGCCTTACCGAAAGCCTTTCTCCCTTAACAAGCCCTGCCTTGCTGTCGCCCGCTTTAACGTTTGCCGTTGCCGCCTCCGTCACCGTGACAATCTCCTCCATTTTGGAGTTTTCCAACACGATAACCGCCGTCATAATTTTTGTTAAGCTGGCGGGGTATACCCTCTTTTCGGCGTTTTTCTTATATATAATATTTCCCGTTTTTAAATCCGCAAGAACCGCATACGGCGACTGCGCCGCCATTTTCTTTTTCTTTTCCGGTTCTTTCTTTTCTTCCTTTTCTTCCTTTGTTTCCGTATTTTCCGCGGCTTGCGAAGCGGTGCTTTGCACATTTTCTCCGTAAGCCGTCGCGGAAAACAGCAAAAGCATTGCCAACAATGCCGAAACAATTCTTTTCATTTCATCTATTCCTTTTCAGATAATGCTTTCACCGCGGCGATATAAGCCTCGTCGTCTTCTTTATTTGCCGCAATATCACTGTTTTGTATTTCTATATCCGGCACAACGCCCTCGCCCAGGTGCTTCCCGTCGGGAGTATAGTTGTTACATGTGGTAAGCTTTATCGCACCCATTCTTTTGTTCAACGGATTTAAGTAACGTATCGTCTGACTCACGCCCTTGCCGAAGGTTTTACTGCCGACCGTAACAGCCCGCTTGTTTGCCTTCATCGAGCCGGCAAAAATCTCCGCCGCACTCGCACTCGACTCGTTTACGATTACCGCCAGCTTAATATTGCAGGCTCCGTCGTGCGCTTTGTACACCGTTTTTTCATTTTTATTGTCAACGGTATACATTATTTCCTTTCCGTCAAGGAAATAATCGCACATATCTATTGCACTCCCGAATTCGCCGCCGGGGTTGTTGCGCAAGTCGAGAACAACTCCGTCAATATTTTTCGGCAATTCCGAAATTGCCTTTTCAAGCTCCTTTTCGGAATCTTCGGTAAATCCGCTGTATTTTATATAAGCCGTTTTGTCGTTTGCCATCTCGCATTTTACGCGGTACAGGCTTATCCTTTCGCGCTTCATTTTAAATGTCAGTCGCTCTTCTCCGCGCATAACTTCAATGCTTATTTCGGTATTTACCGCTTTTTTGTCTGTTCCCTGCATATATTCAGAAGCCCGCGCAAGGTCTTTTGCTCCGTAGTGTTTGTCGTCTATCGCCAGTATCACGTCGCCGCTTTTTATTCCGGCGCGGTATGCCGGGGTGTCCTCATATGCGGAAACTACCACAATCCCGTCTTTTTCCGTATCAGCCATTATTTCCATACCCACACCCGTATAATAGCCGTCGATTTTCTCAAAAGTCGTCTTGGCGCTTTCTTCATCGTAATAGGCGGCGTATTTGTCGCCGATACTTTCGATAACCGCGTCGATTGCCGCATTCTCCGCTTTTTCGGCGTCGAATTCGCCTATGTAGTCTTTTTCTATTATTGTCTCCACACGCCTTAACCTCAGCAACGGCGCGGCAAGCTTTGCGAACACCGCCGCCGAAACGGCAAATGCCACAGTCGCACCGAATAGCGCCGCAAGCACGGTTTTCGATATCCTTTTCACGAAAATCCTCCTTATTTCAAATACGCCGTAGGATCTGTCGTAGCTCCGTTCACGCGAACCTCGAAATGGCAGTGCGGACCTGTGGACACGCCCGTCGATCCCGCTTTTGCGATTACCTGTCCGCGCGTTACGTTATCGCCCACCTTTACAAGCAAGCTGCTGTTATGCCCGTACAGAGTGCTTATTCCGCTTCCGTGATTTATTACAATACATTTTCCGTAGCCGCCGTTTGTGGTTGCAAGAGTTACCGTTCCGTCAGCTGCCGCAACAATATCCGTTCCGTAGCCGGCGCCTATATCAATCCCCGAGTGAAACCGCTTTGTCTTATATACGGGGTGTATTCTGTAGCCGTATTCGCTTGTAATTCGCGAGCTTGACGGAACCGGCCACGCAAACCTTCCGCCGGTGTATTTAATCGGGTTTGCCGAGTACGACAGCGCCGCCTTATGCTCGCGTATCATTTGCTCTTCGGCTTTTTCCGCCGCGTCGTACAGTGCCTCGTACTCCTCCACGTCGGCGGCAAGCTTATCTATAAGCTTTTGCTTTTCGGCAAGAGTTGCTTCAAGGTTGGTTTTCCTTTCCTCAAGACTTTTTGCATTGTCTTGTTGGCGCTGTAATATAGCCTCTATCTCAGCTTTTGCGTTTTCTATTTTTTGCTTTCCCTCATCAAGCTTATTTAAAATACCCTGGTCGTATGACATAAGCTGCGAAATTATTTCCATTTTCGAAATAAAGTCGCTGAAGTTTTGCGCCCCGAAAAGAATTTCTATGTATTCCGTTTTACCGTTTTCGTACATTGCGCCGGCGCGTTGCAAAAAAAGTTCCTTATACCGCTCAAATTCCGCCTGTGCCGCGGCAAGCTCCTCCTCCTTTGCCGCAAGGTCTGCCTTTGTTTGTTCTATCTGCGTTTCGAGAATTCCTATTTCGTCCTCTGTGTCGGATATTTGCTTGTCAATGGCATCAAACTGCGCTACCGCCGCTTTTTTCCTGTTTTCCGCTTCTTTAACGTTTTGCTTTGCCTGCTCGGTTTTCTTTTTTGCGGCGGCAAGCTCCTTTTGCGTGGGCGCGGCATTTGCCGCGGGCAACGCCGCCGATATTATAAATGCTGCCACGATAAGTCCCGCGCAAAGCATAGCCAAAACCCTTTTTATCATTTGCACCGTGTTTTTTTTCGGATGTTTCATAGCCGTCCTCCGTCACACCTTAAGATGGCGTTTTATGGATATTGTACTGCCTATCGCACCCATAATCGTTCCGAAAAGAGCCATTGCCGCCCCCAGCGGAACCACACATCTTTCAATCGGTAAATAGTCAAACAGATTTATTATATCCTTAACCGCCGTTATCGCCGCATTATAGCCGAATATTATTACCGCATACGATACAATAAATCCCAGTATGCCCGTCATAATTCCCTCGAACACAAACGGCATACGAATAAATCTGTCGGACGCGCCGACAAATTTCATAATATTTATCTCTCTTGCGCGGGCAAAAACGCTTATCTTTATGGTATTTTGTATTATAAACACCGCAACCGCCATCAAAATAAGCATAGCTATCGCGCTTCCGCGCTTCACCACATCGGTAAAACGCACAACCTTTGCTACAATGTCCTGCCTGTCCTTCACGTCTTCAATTCCGCTTATCTCGCGAATTGCCTTTACGGTCTTCTCCGATTGCCTTATATCCTTAAGCGTAACCTTTATCGAACTGCGCAAAAAGTCGTCCGGGCTAAGCCCGTCAAGCAGGTCGCTTCGCTCGCCCAGCATTTCCTCAAAGCTTGCAAACGCCTGATACTTTGTTTCCAGCTTCGCGTCGCTCACGTTTTCCAGATTTAAAATTGCGTTGTACGCTTCCTGCTGCACCGCGTCGTCGGCAAATTTGCTTATGTATGCCTGAATTTCGCACTGTGCCTCTATCTGCGTGCTTATATAATTCATATTGGCGGTGAAAAGCAAAAACACGCCGAAAAGAAACAAACAGCAACTCACCGTCACAAACGACGCAAACGTCATAATCCCGTTTCTTACAAAGGAACTTGCGGCACTCTTTAAATAATATCTGAAATTTCTAAACGCCAAGATTGTACACCCCGTTTTCTTCATCGCGAACAATATGTCCCCCGTCAAGCTGTATAACGCGCCGTTGCATATCGTTCACTATTTTTTCGGAATGAGTTACCATAACGATGGTCGTTCCCATTTTGTTTATTTCTTCAAAAAGCTTCATAACCTCGTTGGAGGTTTCAACGTCCAAATTTCCCGTAGGTTCGTCCGCAATTATAAGCGACGGACTGTTTACCAGCGCCCGCGCAATGCTTACGCGTTGCTGCTCGCCGCCCGATATTTCGTTCGGATAATTCGCCGCACGCTCTCCCAGCCCGACAAGCGCCAAAATTTTCGGCACCTTGCGGCGAATTTCCTTGCGGCTTTTGCCCAAGATTTCCATTGCGAACGCCACATTTTCGTACACCGTTTTGTTATACAGCAGTCTAAAGTCCTGAAATACCACGCCCTGCGCCCTGCGAAGATACGGTATTTTCGACCTTTTGAGCGAATTTACGATTATCCCGTCAATAATCACATCGCCCGAAGTCGGCTTGATTTCTCCCGTTAAAAGCTTTATCGCGGAGCTTTTTCCCGCACCGGTTTTTCCCACAAGGAATACAAACTCCCCGTCCGATATTGTAAACGACACATCGTCAAGACCCACAACGTCCTTGTCGTATACAACTGTAACGTTTTTGAATTCTATCACTTGTTTTCTTCCTTTCGCGTTCAAATACTCATCGGCTTTGATACAAGATATTTTTTAACCATAAGCGCAACCTTAAATACAATGGCATGGTCGAAAATTCTCAGATCAAGCCCCGTAAGCTTGCGCACCTTGTCAAGTCTGTATACAAGAGTGTTTCTGTGAACGTAGAGCTGGCGCGCCGTTTCCGACACGTTCAAATTGTTTTCAAAGAATTTTTGTATGGTGTAAAGCGTTTCCGAATCGAGCGCGTCGAGCGATTCTTTCTTGAATACCTCCGTCAAAAACAGCTCGCACAGCGTTGTCGGAAGCTGGTATATAAGCCGTGCTATTCCGAGGTTGTCGTAATTTATTATGCACTTTTCCCCGTCGAACACCTTGCCCACCTCAAGCGCAATTCTCGCTTCCTTGTAGCTTTTGGCAATATCGCGTATATTAAGTGCCACCGTTCCTATTCCGATGCGAACCGCCGCCATTGCCTCGCTTGAAACCGTGTCGGAAATTTGCTTTGCCATATTTTCCAATTCCGTCATTTTTATGTTGGGGCGAACCTCGCACACTATCGCAATGATGTTGTTATCCAAATCGATTACGAAATCTCTTCCGTTGTCGGGGAAAATCTTGCTGACTATATCGTACACGTCCACACCGCGTATTTCATCGTAATGCAGTGCAAACACCACACGGTCAACGTCATACGTCAAATGCAATTCCTTGCTTTTGAGAAAGACATCGCCCGGGAGCACACTGTCGGCAAGTATGTTCTTTATAAAGTTAGCCCTGTCATACCTGTCGTTATGCTGACGGCGCATAGCCCCGACGGACGCCGCCACCATCTCCGTGTAATGCTCCGCCTCGGGCGAATCGTTGCGCACAAAGGTAACGTAGTCTACCTTGCCGCGGGTTGATATGGCGTAAAACGTACAGCCGTACTTTTTCATCATACCCCTTTTACATTCAAGACATTCCAAGCCGATTTCCGTTGCTTTATCGCTTATGCTCTCTGCCGTGCCGGACGACACCACCGTTCCGTTGCCGTCTATTATTCCTACCTCACAGCCGAGTATTTTGCCCATTTGTACCAGCATATTGTTAAGATACTTGTTTACCACGAAAACACCCACCCTTTCCGAGTTTATTCTGATTATATAATACCACCTGTCGAAGCCGTTTTCAACATTTTTTTATAATTCTTTACAAAATTATTACATTTTTCTTCATTATCAATATTTTTTTGCGGGCATATTATGTTATCAACGAAGTAATTTCGCAAAACTTTTTCGGAAAGGATATTTGACAATGCTTGCCACCGTAGCCTCGATTACCTCCGCCAACAGGCTCAAACGCCGTCTTTCCGATTTCGGAATAAACGCTCGCGTCATACAAACGCCGGCCTCGCTGGCAAAGGACGGCTGCGGCTACAGCCTGCGCTTTTCCGATGCCGACGAAAAGCACGTGTCGTCCGCCGCCGCCGAGCTGAAAATAAAAATAAGGGCATTCTTTTATGAAAAAGCCGAAAACGGCTCAAAAAAATATATTAAGGTGTGATTATCGATGATTTATCTCGACAATGCGGCAACAACATTTCCCAAGCCGCCCGCAGTAATCCGTGCCGTTACGGATTTTGCCGAAAACCGCGGCGGCAATCCGGGGCGCGGCGGGCACACACTTTCCGCACTTGCGGCGGAAAGTGTGTTTTCCTGCCGCGAAAGCCTGTCCGAGCTTATCGGCTGCAAAAATCCCGAAAGAATAATATTTACCAAAAATGCCACCGAAGCAATAAACCTTTCGATAAAAGGCGTTCTGCGTCGCGGCGACGAGGTAATAATCTCTTCAATGGAGCATAACAGCGTCCTCAGAAGTGCCGCAGCTATGGAAAAGCACGGAGTTACCGTCAAAATTGCCCGTGCGAACGCCTGCGGTCATATTACCGCCGAAGCCTTCACCAAGCTGATGACCCCGCGCACACGGCTTGTCTGCGTGATACACGGCTCAAACGTGTGCGGGGCGTTAAATCCCGTGGAGGAAATTTGCCGCGCCGCGCACACAAAAGGCATACTTACTCTTGTCGACTGCGCGCAAACCGGCGGCGTTGTTCCGTTTGATGTAAGCTGTACCGATATGGCGGCGTTCGCCGGGCACAAGGGCTTGTACGGTCCGCTCGGCACGGGTGCGCTTTATGCTCGCGACGGGTTGGAGCTTGCCCCTTTAATCGAGGGCGGCACGGGCAGTATGTCCGAAAGTGCGCTTATGCCGCCCGACCTCCCCGACAGGCTCGAAGCGGGCACCTTGAATGCGTGCGGCATAGCCGGACTTAACGAGGGCATAAAATTTGTTATGCGCGAAGGCATTTACGAAAAGGAAGCATTTTTAAAAGCGCGCCTTATCGACAAGCTTGCAAATATCGACGGTTTAAAGCTTGTGGGCAAAAGCGACCTCGGCGTGGTTTCCGTTTCGTTTCCCGAGCGCGACTGCGTTGAGCTTGCCGCCCTGCTTGACGGCGAATATGCCATAGCCTGTCGTGCCGGGCTTCATTGCGCGCCTTTGGCACATCGAACACTCGGCACCTTTCCTGCGGGCACACTGCGCCTTTCCGTGGGCGCATTCAACACCGCAAGCGATATAGATACCGCCGCCCTTGCTTTAAGCCGTATTTTAAGCTCACGATAAAATTTTTAAAAATTTTTCAAAAACCGCTTTAATTGTCGTTTTGTTTATTGTATAATGAATTATATAATACAAAAAGCAAAGGCGGTTGATGCTGTGTTTTCCACTCTTGTTTCATATTTACCGGATTCGCTCCTTTCATTTCGCGTTGCCGATCTTTTGGACATTGCAATAGTTGCCTACATTTTTTACAAGGCTTCCGCGCTTATTCGCGAAACGCGTGCGGGCACGCTTATTAAGGGTATCGTTTTATTGCTTCTGTTCACTTGGGTCAGCAATATTATGCAGCTCAATACAATAAATTATCTTTTGAAAAATCTTATGCAGTTCGGCATAATGGCTCTGCTCATTCTTTTTCATCCGGAGCTTCGCCGTGCGCTCGAAAAGGTCGGCAGAACAAATCTTTCCTCCATCTTTTCTTCCGAGCGCGACTATGCCGAATACGCCGCCTCCGAGATAGCCTCCGCCGCCGCGGCAATGTCCGGCAGACGAATCGGCGCGCTGATAGTTCTCGAACGCAAAACCAAAATCGGGGATATTTTGCGCACGGGCTGTAAAATAGATTCCGACATATCGGGGGAGCTTCTCATAAATATTTTTATACCGAACACCCCTCTTCACGACGGCGCGGTTATTATTCGCGAAAACAGAATAGCCGCCGCACGCTGTATTTTGCCGCTGACGCATAACGAGGGGCTGAGTCGCGAGCTTGGCACGCGCCACCGCGCGGCACTCGGTCTTTCGGAAAGCTCCGACGCCGCCGTTATCGTCGTAAGCGAGGAAACGGGCAAAATCAGCTTTGCGCTGAACGGAAATATGAGCAGAAACTACACCGAGGAAACCTTAAAAAAGGTTATTCTCAAAACCATATCCTCCGACACCGAGGGTGAAAATCAATCCGCATTTATCAAAAAGTGGAAGGAGCGGCTGAAATGGAAAAAATAACTCGCAGCAGCTTTGCCGTTAAGCTGATTTGCATAATATTTGCCGTGGCGCTGTGGTTTTACGTTTCGTACGAGGAAAACCCCAGTATGTCAAAAACCGTTCGCAATGTGCCCATTTCCATCGTCGGCGAACAGGCTCTTAAGGAAAACGGTTTTGCCGTTTATAAAATTTCCGACACAAGCGTGGACGTTAAGGCTACCGCACGCCGACTTTCTTTACAAAAAATATCCAACAAAACCATTTCCGCTTCGATAAACGTTTCTTCGATTAAAAAAAGCGGCGAATACATAATCCCCGCAACCGTAAGCTCAAGCGAGTCTTCCACGGCATCGTTTTACGTTAAAGGGCGCGACATTACCGTAAGCATAGAGCCTATGGAAACGAAATCCTATAAAATCGAAGCCGACATCGCCGCTTCCGCCAATTCCGACCTTATCGTAAAAAGCACCTCCCTTTCGGCAAAAAAAGTTACCGTAACCGCGCCCGAAAGCATTATAGCGGACATATCCACCGTGCGCACCGAAACGGTAACTCCCGAAAGTGCCGATATAACCGATTACGGCGATGTTAAGCTCGTTATTCTCGGCAAAAACGGCAAGCCCCTTGAGGGCGCGGAGTGTATGCCCGCCGAGGTTGACGTTTCCCTCGATTTTTACGATGTAAAAACCGTTCCGGTTATGCTTCGCTCAAGCTCGGGCGAGCTGCACCGTCTTACCCCCGAAAGGACCGTTGAAATATACGGCAGCGGCGACGTTTTTAAGAAAACCGAATTTGTGGAAACCGAGCAGGTTGACCTGTCGGCTTATTCCCCCGGGAGCAAGCTCAAAACAAAGCTCAATCTTCCCGACGGGGTGAAGCTCGTTACGGAAATAACCGAAATAGATATCGATATCAAATAAATTTTGCCGTTAAATGCCGCTTTCTGCGCGATATTTAACGGCAAAAAAATTATTGCGTATTTTTTTCTTGACTGTACGGTTTTTTTGTGCTATTATATACAAGGTGATTTTAATGGAGAATAGGTTTATGCGTGTCGCCCTTGATGAGGCCCTTGCCGCAATAAACGAAGGGGAAATGCCCGTCGGTGCGGTTGTGGTGTGTGACGGGCAAATACTGGCGCGTGCGCATAATGTGCGCAATCGGTTGCACGACCCCACTCTCCATGCCGAAATTGCGGCAATAAGGGCGGCTTGCTTGCTTCGCTCCGATTGGCGGCTTGACGGGTGCGACCTTTACGTTACGCTTGAGCCGTGCGTTATGTGCAGCGGCGCAATCATCAATTCCAGGTTGCGCAGTGTTTATTTCGGAGCTTACGACCCCGAGTACGGTGCCGCAGGCGGCAGGATAGACCTTTTTTCCAAAAGCTATTTCGGCTGTAAAACGGTTGTCTACGGCGGAATTATGGAGGAAGAGTGTAAACGGCTTATTGACGGCTTTTTTACATCACTGCGAAAAAAATAATACACGGACGGGTATCGAAGTGGTCATAACGGGGCTGACTCGAAATCCTCTCAACATTTTTGAATTTGTCGGAACTTAAAACCCGGCAAACACTGTAACAGTGCGGTTTTTAGCAATCGGTGCTGA